>JAJBVF010000339.1 GCA_020859965.1 Clostridiales bacterium | reverse complement strand
CCCTTTGGAGGGCCAATTGCAAACCACCGGTTGAACCGGTGGTTGCTGAATTAGATTATTACAAATTATAGCATAGCTGTCGCAAAAAAACTATGTTATACTGTAAAAAAATAAGTTTTTTATTTTGAATACTTTATGTAAGAAGTAAAACGAAAAAGCGGCGGGAGGGCTGCTGCTTCAGGGAGGGGAGAATTCAGTGCGTTTTATGCATATCGCGGATGTACATCTGGGTGCAGCGCCGGATCATGGTTATGTCTGGGCGAAGGACAGAGGGCGTGAGCTTTGGGAGAGCTTTCGGCAGTGTATTGAGGATGCAAATGAAAAAAAAGTGGATTTATTGTTGATTGCCGGTGATCTGTTTCACCGCCAGCCGGATCCGCGTGAACTAAAAGAAGTGAATTATCTTTTTTCAACATTGGAAAAAACAGTAGTGGTTCTCATGGCAGGCAATCACGATTACCTGATGGAAGGCTCTCCTTACGTTAATTATCCCTGGAATGAAAATGTTGTCACACTGTTTTCACCGGAATGTGAACGGGTGCGGCTGCCGGATCTGAAAACGGAAATTTATGGCTTCAGTTATTATCAGCAGGAGATTACCGCGCCGCTTTATGATGATATCCACGCTGAAAAAAGCGATTATTTCAAAATACTTCTTGCGCATGGAGGGGATGCCCGGCATATTCCGCTTGGCAGAGAACGGCTGGCGAATGCGGGGTTTGATTACATCGCGCTTGGACATATACACAAGCCGCAGGTGCTGATTCGCAATCTTGCCGTATATGCTGGGGCTTTGGAACCGATTGACTGCAATGACGTCGGACCGCATGGCTATATTATCGGGGAAGTTCAGCGAAAAAAGGTGAAGCTTAGTTTTGTGGAAAAGGCCGGGCGGCAGTATCGCCGCCAGGAAGTGACTGTGACAGAGCAGGATACGGCGTTTTCCGTGCGGGAGAAGATTGCTGAGATGATCCGGCAGTATGGAAGTCAGGATACGTACCGGATCATACTTAGCGGGCAGCGGGATCCGGGATTTTTACCGGATGTGCGGGAATATCTCAAATGTGGCCGTATTCTGGACATCGAGGATCGTACTGTGCCGGCGTTTCATCTGGAAGAACTGAAAAGACAGTACCGGGGACAGTTGATCGGGACCTATATTGAAAGCTTTGGAGATGGACCAATGAATCCGGTTGAACAGAAAGCACTTGCCTATGGGCTGGAGGCACTGCTTTATCCGAGGTCCAAATGAAAAGATGACGAATGGGGAGACTTGGAAAAGATGGAGATTCAGGAGCTGATCATAAAGAAATATGGAAAATTTTCAGATTATCATATGGTATTCCAGCCGGGGATCAATGTCATCTATGGTGGGAATGAGACTGGGAAAACCACGATCCATTCTTTTATACGTGCGATGTTTTTCGGGCTGAACCGGGGACGGGGGCGTGCGGCGAAAACAGATGAATATCAGCTTCGGCAGCCGTGGGACTCGCCGGGGGCTTTTCTTGGCAGTATGCGTTTTACAGAAAATGGCATGACTTATCGGATTGACCGCTGTTTTGACCGCAGCGCGAAGCCTTTGACGCTGGTCTGTGAGACGAAAGCGGTGGAGTCTGCTCATCCACAGGAAGACCTGGATGTGCTGCTGGGCGGTATGAGTGAAGCCGCATTTTTGAATTCTGTGTTTATTCCACAGGCACGATGCGAGACAGATGAGGCGCTGGCACAGGAACTCAGAAACTATATGATCAACAGCGATCATTCTATGGATAGTGAGATTGACGTGACACAGAGCCTGCAAGTGCTTAGAAAGAAGAAAAAGCAGCTGGAGCAGCAGCAAAAGAAAGAAGACGCCGCTCTGGAGGAGAAAATTGCACGCGCACAGGAGAAGGAAGAACTGTTGCGCCAGGAGCTGGATCTGCTGAGAAGACAGGCAGAAGTTCAACGACAAGGCACGGCTCAAAGGGGGAGCAGGAATTCAGAAAAAGAGAAAGAGCGGAGGCAGAATGAGGACAGCGGCATGCCGGGTGGGATCAGGAATCTGCTCTGTTTTGTGTTTTTCCTGGCTGGAGCAGTGACATTGGCGGGGCTTTTCCTTGTGGAAGGAGGGACGCTTCGGATTTTTCTTGGGGTCTTTACGGCGCTTTTCTGGATAAGCGGATTTTCCATCGGACTGATCTTTCGTACAGGAGGGAAGGATGACCGGGAATCCGCTGCAGGGACCGGGGAGTCCTGCCCACCTGAGCTGCCAAGGGAGATAAGCAGCAAAGAGGAAGCATATCGTAAGATACAGGATGAACTGGAAATCCTTTATCAGCGGCATGCCCGTCCGGAAGGAGAGGATACGGAAATTGCAGCGCTGACGCTTGCGATTGACCGGATCTGTGAGATATCGGATCGGATTTATCAGGCAAATGGCGGAAGAATTAATGAGATTGCCTCGGAAATTCTTTCTGAGATCACAGGCGGCAGATATGATCGTATTGTGATGGATGACACTTTAGAAGTGCGGATTCACACGCCTTCGCGTGTGCTTGGACTGAATCAGGTCAGCGGCGGCACGATGCAGCAGGTGTATTTTGCGCTCCGCATGGCTGCCGGGACGCTCCTGGCAAAAGATACAGCATTGCCGGTGATTCTCGATGAAACCTTTGCGATGTATGACGACAGAAGACTGGAGGCTACGCTTAGCTGGCTGAAACAAAACGGCAGACAGGTGATCCTGTTTACCTGCCAGAACAGGGAGCGGGAGATGATCAAACGGTTGTAGATGTTTATAAACATTTTGTGCACACCGTAGAATCCCTTGTTTCTCACACTTTTTTGAAGTTATCCACATTATCCACAGAGTTATTCACATGCTGAAAGGAAAAATGAAGGTGATTTTATGTGGACAACCTGATTTACATAATATTTCGACAGAAATTGGCATTCTCCGGCAGAAAACGGGGATCAGCAATATTATTGTAAACCACTTATCCACATTATCCACACAATCCACAGGAAAACTGTTGGGGATGATAAAACCGGTCGGTGGAAAAGTATCTGTTCTCATTTCGGAAGATTTATGTTATACTGCTGTTCTGAATGGTAGTCATTTTTTGCTTCAGAAAGGGAAGGCGCAGACGATGAAAATCTATACAGACAACCCGGAAGGGGTTACGGCCATACAGAATTCTTTTATTGATCAGTATATGCCTCACGCAAATGGGGAATTTGTCAAAGTATATCTGTATCTGCTGCGCTGCGCGAACAATGGGCGGGAGCTTTCTTTATCTTCTATCGCGGATGTGTTTGAACATACGGAGAAGGATGTTCAGCGGGCGCTGACCTATTGGGAAAAACAGAAGCTTATCAGTACCCGGCTGCTGCCGGACGGTACGCTGGAGTCTGTGACTTTTGTAAATCCGGGCGCCTATCTGACTCCGGCGGTTCATGAGGAAAAGGCGGGGAATCCGGATGGGATTTGCAGTGATGGAGTTGCGGCATACGGGGACATAAAGGATGTACAGGAAGAAAGTGAGAAATCACAGGAGCAGACGCCTGTGATCAGTCAGCTTTCGGAGTCTGCGCGTTTGGAACTCCGCGAATTATTTCTGGTGGCTGAGCAGTATCTTCAGCGGCCGCTTTCTTCGTCCGAACAGAATGATTTTGTCTATTATTATCATACCTTGAAGTTTTCTACCGATCTGATTGAATACCTTCTGGAGTATTGTATTACCAGGGGCACGACCGGAAGACACTATATGCGAAAGGTGGCACAGGGATGGGCAGAAGCGGGCATTACGACGGTGCAGGCTGCGAAGAAGGAATCCAGTCTGTACAATAAGAATCTGTTTTCTATTATGAAAGCTTTTGGGCTTAAGGGACGAAATCCTGCACCATCCGAACAGGAGATGATGATGCGCTGGATCAATGAATATGGCTTTACCATGGATCTTATCCTGGAAGCCTGTCGGCGTACAATTGACCAGACACATGAACCAAGCTTTAAATACGCGGATTCCATTCTGGAGCAGTGGCATAAGGAAAAGGTACATTCGATGGAAGATGTGGCAGCAGCAGACCGGAAATGGGAGCAGACACAGACCACCAGAAAAAACACACGGGAACGTCAGCGGTCGGCTTCTGCCGGACGATTTAATAATTTTTCCCAGCGGAATTACAATTATGACAACCTGGAGAAAAAGCTTTTCAGTCAGCAGTGAGGATTGCAGATATGGGACTGACAAATACGCAGTATGATGAGA
>JAJBVF010000493.1 GCA_020859965.1 Clostridiales bacterium | reverse complement strand
GTATAAAGACTATGCTTATCGTAGTCAGAAATAAAAAGTTTGTTTATTTTTCCATATACTGTACGATTATCGGCCTTCTGGCGATTGCCGGTCATTTTCTGTTGTAGAAGATTGTTTGCAGTATGTATTTAAAAAAGGGGAGCATTAGAAAGGGGAACATCTGGTTTGGCATCCAACGCAACAAAAAAGAATACATCCGCGAGTTCGAAAAACCCTGCGGCTTCATCAAAAAAAACATCCGCAGGAGCAAAAAAACCTGCGGCTTCATCAAAGAAATCATCCACAGGAGGCAGCCGGAAATCATCAGTAAAATCGGCTGCTTCTGTTTCAAAGGAACTTACAGAGCGGCAGACACAGGACCGCTCGAATCCGATGCTCGCAAGAGAGGCTGTTCTCTGGCTTGCCCTCGCGCTGTGCGTATTTGTTTTTATCAGTTTTTTTGGAATTGGCGGCTATATTGGAAGTATTCTTTCTGATATCTGTTTTGGAATTTTTGGCCTAAGTGCTTATCTCTTTCCGCTGCTTCTGTTTTTGGCGGTGGCATTTCTGATCTCGAATCGCGGCAGCCGGCTTGCCGGTATGAAATTTACAGCCTGCGTGGTTCTGTATTTGTGTATCTGTTGTTTTGCCGCCCTGATGGAAGGTGAATTCGAGGGCACTTACAATGTGGCCAGGCTTTATGCCGCATGTGCTTCCATGAAGCGCGGAGGCGGTGTGATCGGCGGTACGGTCTGCTATTTTCTGATCCCGGCGCTTGGTACGATCGGTACTGGCGTACTGTTGGGTGTGTTTTCATTGATTGCGCTTGTACTGATTACACAGAAGTCTCTGATGCGCGGGGTAAAAAACCAGGGCAGCCGTGTGTATCAGTCTGCGAGAGAATCTTCTGAGAGGAGAAAAGAAGAACGAAGAAGCCGTGACGAATGGCTGCGCATAGAAGAGAGGAATGATACGCCCGCCGAATCAGAACAGCAGATACATTCGCAGTCACAGGTGATGGATTCGAATGATACAGGCTTTTCGCCTCAGGTGGAGCGCGTGCCATTATTTGGAAATAGAAGGAAGAAACAGGTTTCCATTCAGGGTCTGTCCGCCAGTGCAGAACCGGAAAGTAGTTTTCAGACCTGTGATATGGGCTATGTAGATACCGGAGATACTGTTGGAAATCTATCTCAGCCTTTCGTGACGGAATATACTGCAAAAAGCAAACCTTCCAAACGGAATAAAACCGCTGACGCCAAAGAGCGTGAGCTGGATGTATCGGTAATGTTTGCACCTCAGACTGAACCAAGAAGACATCATCGTCATGTGAATGGAGTGACGATGGATACCAAAATCAGTGGTGATGTCACGCGGGTTGGCACAGAAATTCATGAAATTCTGCCGGCGGCCAGTGATCCGAATGAGACAGATGCGGAGGAAGCTGGTACAGTCTTTTCGGATACGGAATCCGGTTATATTGATCTGGAAAGAATGGATCTGACGCTGAGCAAAGAGACAGGCAAGAATCCTGAACCGTTGCAGGCAGACTCATCTGTATCAGAAAAACAGGTTTATTCGGATCTGATCCCTCTGCATATTGAAGGGATGGATGAAGAAGAAGACAGGATTTCGGCTGAAACTCCGGAAGAAGAAGTCTCATCTGTGCATGGATCGCGTTCTGCAGAGAAGCATTCCGAAGATGAGCGGTTAGTTGCTTCTGAATATGAGAATGTACAGGAAAATAATGGTCGTGACGTGAGAGTGGATAGCGAGAAAAATCCAGACAAGGATATCGTGTCCAAAGCTCATCAGAAGGTTGAAGGGGATACATCGCAGGATGTAGAAAAGGACGCACAGCAGACGGTTTCATCAGGCGGTAAGATTAAGCGCAATCCGCGTTCTTCCGAACAGGAGATTGCTGAGGGAATTGCTTCTGTGGAAGCAGAGGCAGCCGCCGCGGAAGCAGCAGTAGCGGCTCGTCCGGAATATGTATTCCCGCCGCTTGATCTGCTGAAGAAGAGCAGCAGCAAATCCCGGAAAGGACAGGGACAGGAGATACGCCAGACTGCGGCAAAGCTGCAGCAGACACTGAACAGCTTTGGCGTTCATGTGACGGTGACAAATGTCAGCTGTGGACCGAGTGTGACCCGGTATGAACTGCTTCCGGAGCAGGGAGTAAAGGTCAGCCGGATTGTTTCTCTCTCGGATGATATCAAGCTGAACCTGGCTGCCGCAGATATCCGTATTGAGGCGCCAATCCCGGGTAAATCAGCTGTCGGTATAGAAGTTCCGAACGCGGAGAACAGCACCGTGCCGCTTCGCGAACTCCTCGAATCCGAAGAATTTCAGAACCACCCGTCAAAGCTGGCATTTGCTACCGGAAAAGATATCGGCGGCAAGGTGGTGGTATCAGATATCGCGAAAATGCCGCACCTTTTGATCGCAGGCGCGACCGGTTCCGGTAAGTCGGTCTGCATTAATACGCTGATCATGAGTATTCTCTACAAGGCAAAGCCGGAGGAAGTAAAGCTGATCATGATTGATCCGAAGGTCGTGGAGCTGAGCGTTTACAATGGGATTCCGCATCTGATGATTCCGGTCGTGACCGATCCGAAAAAGGCAGCGGGAGCATTGAACTGGGGTGTGGCAGAGATGACAGACCGCTATGCGAAATTTGCGGAGGTCGGTGTCCGGGACCTGAAGGGATATAATCAGAAAATAGAGGCTTTGAAGGATATTGACGATCCGAACAAGCCGCAGAAGCTGCCGCAGATCGTGATCATTGTAGATGAGCTTGCGGACCTGATGATGGTCGCGCCCGGAGAGGTAGAGGATTCCATCTGCCGACTGGCTCAGCTGGCTCGTGCGGCCGGTATTCACCTGATCATCGCTACGCAGCGTCCGTCCGTAAATGTCATTACAGGACTGATTAAGGCAAACATGCCGTCGCGAATCGCATTTTCGGTGTCTTCCGGAGTAGACTCCCGTACAATCATAGATATGTATGGTGCGGAGAAACTGCTTGGTAAAGGTGATATGCTTTTCTATCCTCAGGGATACCAGAAGCCTGCGCGTGTGCAGGGCGCGTTTGTCTCAGATGAAGAGGTTTCCGATGTAGTTGATTTCCTTAAGAACAGCAACAGCAGTGCTGTCTACAGTCAGGAGATGGAGCAGCAGATAGCCAAAGTTCAGCAGGCGGCCGCTGCTACCCGTGCTGCGGAAGACACGGATGAACTGTTTACGGATGCCGGAAAATTTATCATCGAAAAAGATAAGGCTTCGATCGGCATGCTGCAAAGAGTCTTTAAGATCGGATTTAACCGCGCAGCGCGGATCATGGATCAGCTCTCGGATGCCGGTGTCGTGGGACCGGAAGAAGGAACGAAACCAAGGAAGATCCTGATGTCGATGGAGCAGTTTGAGAATTATCTGGAGCAGAATTAAAACAGTATAAAATGAAAGCGAACAGGGTGTGGTTATCGCATCCTGTCCGTTTTCATAGAAATCAGGTTTAAGGAAAATTTACCGTTGAATATTCGGACGGTTTGTTTTATACTAATCCTAATGCGTGGACAGAGCACGAACATAGATCGATGCATTTTTTGTCCGCCGCGCCGGGTGTATATTACATAGGATATGACACCTGCGCAATTTTAAGCAGTATTGCAGCTGTGAAGGTATGGAACAGTTGTGAAACCTCAGGAGGTAAGGTATGTACAAAATTTTAAAAGCTGGAAAGCTTGCGAACAACATCTACGAGATGGTTGTGGAAGCGCCGCGCGTTGCCAGACGCTGTCTTCCGGGACAGTTTATTATCGCGAAGGCGGATGAAATCGGAGAGCGTATTCCTCTGACAATCTGCGATTACGACAGAGAAGCAGGGACGATCACGATCGTCTTTATGCCGATTGGCGTATCTACAGAGAAATTTGCGGCACTTAAGGCTGGTGATTCTTTCCACGATTTCGTCGGACCGCTGGGACAGCCGTCGGAACTGTGTCTGGAGAGCGAGCTGGAAGAGACAAAGAAAAAAAAGATTCTTTTTGTGGCTGGTGGTGTAGGTACTGCTCCGGTATATCCGCAGGCGAAATGGCTGCATGAGCATGGAGTAGGCTGTGATGTGATTATTGGTGCCAAGACCAAAGATCTGGTCATCATGGAAGATAAATTCAAATCCGTCTGTGACAATCTTTACGTAACGACGGATGATGGCTCCTATGGAAGAAGCGGTATGGTGACCAAGGTGATCGAGGACCTGATCGAGCATGAAGGC
>JAJBVF010000269.1 GCA_020859965.1 Clostridiales bacterium | reverse complement strand
ATCCGGGATGGTAAACCCATCCGACATCATGTCCCGCACACCCATAGCCACAGTCCTTACTTTATCCAGCACATCCCCCATGTTGCCCTGGATGCCCTTTGCCATCAACTCCATAAAGTCAGGCATATAGGTATCGGCATCCGACAAAGGACCATCTTCCGGCAGAGAGAAGCCAAGGACGGACTTGATTTTGTCCGCCACCCCGGTTACGGCATTTGCAACCGAGGCGATTTTATCCTTTATACCCTGAACGAAGTTGTTCATCATGTCCTTCGCCCAGGTCTTGGCCTTGCTGGCCAACCCAGTAAAGGTTTCTTTGATGGAAGTGGTGATGTTGCTGATGGTGGTCTTGACCGTGTTCATGGCGTTGCTGATGATAGTTTTTACCGCATTAAACGCCGTGCTGATTCCGCTTTTGATGCTGGTCATTGCATTGGATATTACGCTCCTGATGCTGTCCCAAACGGAGCTTACCACCGATTTGATGGCATTCAGCACCGTAGAGATGCCGGACTTGATGGCGTTCCATACGCTTGTGACCACAGACTTTATCGCATTCAGCACGGTCGTTATGCCAGTCTTGATTGCATTCCATACTGCAGCAATCACAGACTTAATTGACTCTAAAATTGGAGTCAAGAAAGAGACAATCGCATTCCATACCGTAGACACAGCAGTTTGGATAGCCGTCAGCGCCGTGGAAATCGCTGTGCTGATTGCGTTCCAAATTGACTCAAAGGTTGACTTTATCCCCTCCAAAATCGGAGTGATGAAGGAAACGATAGCGTTCCAAATCTCGCTTATCTTCGTCTTGATAGCTGTTAAGGCCCTCTCAATGAGAATCTGTATTGCCTGCCAGATGGTTTCAAAGAGGTATTGGAAAGCCGTCAGCAGAGGCTCAATCACGCTGTATATGGCGTTCCAGGTGTTCACGATAGTATCGTGGATGGTCGTTATCACAGTAGATATTGCTGTGCTGATTGCCGTCCAGACTGTGGTTATCACAGATTGGATAGTGCCCATGACAGTACTTACCGCTGTTGATATGGCATTCCACACTGTCGTAAAGGTCGTCTGGATCGTGGTAAAGATGCTCGTAAAGAATCCGGAAATGGCTGTCCACACCGTGGTTACCACAGTCTGTATGCCGGTAAGGATTCCGCTGAAGAAGCTCGATATCCCGTTCCAAACTCCCTCAAAGAAGGATTTGATTCCAGACCAGCACTCGTCCCACGAAGATCCGAACCAGCCGAGGACAACATCCACCCTGCCCTTAAGCGTCTCAAGCACAGTGGACAGCACCCCTGTGATGCCGTCCCAGATGCCGCCGAATATCTCCTTGACTCCTGTCCACGCCTACTCCCAGTTGCCGGTGAAAATGCCGATGAACACATCGAGTAATCCCGTGATAACATCCAGCACCGTTTTCAAAACAGTAGCCACAGCCGAGAACGCACCTTCAAAGAGAGGTGCCAGCAGATTGCAGAACTCCATCCACACGTTCTTCAGTGTTTCTACTATGCCGCCCATACCCTCGAAGCTGATGCCCAGGGCTTCCAGCCACTCTTTAATGCCATCAATGAAACCTGATACCGTCTCTTTGATGTTGTTCCAAATCTCAATGATGGCTGTCCGGAACTCCTCATTGTTATCCCATAGTGTTTTAAATGCCGCGACTAACACAGCAATGACCGCCACAACCGCAAGGACCGGCGCGGAGATACCGCTTATCGCTGTCGCCAGTTTCCCGGCTGCCCCTGTCCCGGTCTTCACATGGTTCACGACTTTCAGGGTGCTCGTCCCCAAGTTGGAGAAATTCGTCATCGCCTTGCCGACCGTGCCGATCAGCGTACCGATGATAACCAATAGAGGCCCGATAGCAGCCACCACAGCCGCAATGGTAACGATGGTCTGCCTCTGCCCCTCATCCATAGAATTCAATTTGTCTACAAATCCCTGAATAGCGGAAACAACCTTCTTTATCACAGGCATCAGCGTTTCGCCAAAGGAAATAGCCAGACCTTCCAGAGCCGACTTCAAAATCGTAATCTGACCACTCAGGTTATCCAGCTGTGTGTCCGCCATCTCCTGTGTGTCATAATAGTTCAAAGCCTCGGCACACTCGGAAGCGGAGAAAGCGGTCGTGCTGCCCATCTCTTTTGCCAGGTCGGACAGGGCATCCATGGTGTTCACCGTCTGACCGTTCAGCTCGGAGGTTGCGTCCGATGTGATGCCCATGGTCGCCTGCACCTGGGACATGGAAGATTCAAAGGTCGCTGCCGTAGACACAGCCGCCGTACCGAGTGCTACGATCGGCGCGGTCACTTTGGTAGTAAGGCTCGTACCGACGCTCGTTATTTTATCTCCGATGTCCTCTAAAGTAGATCGAACCGCAGAACTCTTCTGCAATGCCGCATTCGACTCCGCCGACTGGTCTGCCAGCTTTTCAAGTTCCTGCTCGGTCGCTATGATTTCCCTTTGGAGTGCATCGTACTGCTCCTGAGTGATGTCACCGTTCTGGAGCTGCTCGTTTGCCTGCTCTGCCGCCGTCTTTAAGGTTTCCAGCTTGGTCTTTGTATCCTCGATGGCAGTCGTCAGGAGTTTCTGCTTCTGGGTCAGCAGTTCGACATTGGAGGGGTCGAGTTTCAGCAAACGCTCAATATCTTTTAGCTGGGTCTGCGTTGATTTGATTTCCGAATTTACATTTTTTAACGCTGTAGAGAGACTTGTCGTATCCGCCCCAATCGTGACGACGATACCGGCAATCCTGGATGAAGCCATTTTCCCACCTCCTGACGGCTATAGAAATACCCCGGATTGCTCCGGGGTTATAAAAAGTTACAGGCGATCCATGTCTTCCTGAGATGCCATGACTGGATAATCGTAACTGTCGTTGCTGCTTTCAGCCCACATGTCATTTACGAACCCAATCGTGAGAAGATCCAGGTCACGGATCGATATGCCCAACTGCACACACCGCAAAAGAAAAAGCGGGGTTGTCATTTCCCGCTCAGTTTTGCGATGTTTTTTTAGACTCAACCTGTGTCTGGACGTTCAATCCCCACAGATCGATTATCTCAGGCAGAATCTGATAAATACTGAACGTTTCAAACTGGTCGAGCCATTCATCCAGACTGTCAGGAACATTCTCCGGATCACCCAGCTTGTTGAACACATAAGCGATGTTCTCAAAGAGCTCCAGCGAGAACATATCCAGATTGGATGCGTCCTCATCGTTTTTTCCGACCGCTTTCTCAAGATCATGCAGGTCCTTATAGATATCCCGGCCAAACTTCATGCGGTAAATGCGGGGTACTGCCGCACTCGCCTTGAGTTTAACTTCCTTGTCACCTACAGTAATTGTCTTAGTCAATGCCATAATCTTATCCTCCTATACTGCTGCCCTTTCGCGACAGCCCTGTTCTCCCGGTTCCGGGAAGTTTACACATGCGAATTCTCCATGAAGCTCACGAGCGGCTTCGTCCCTAGCAAGAGCCGCTTCTTCAGCCGTCGGATACAATCCCAGATAATGTTTTCAATAATCAACGGTAACGTATGCCTCATATTTTCCAGCCTGTTGATGGAAACTAACACCCTTATAACCAGATGTGTTGTTTCTCATCAAAGCAGAGTTATGCGTGTTTTGTTTTTGAGTCGAAATCCTCAGATTACTCCGACGATTGTCACATTTATCTCCATTAATATGATCCACGCACATCTCCTCTCCAACGTCAAGCAACATACGATGAAGATACAGCCTTTTACCATTATCCTCACATACAAAGTATCCTGCTTTGTTCACCGACCAATGATGCTGCACAACTGTTTCATAATCTTCCACATCAAACAAAAATGATCCGCCATTGGTGCAAACATATCTAAAACAATTATCTTCCTGAATGATTTGTGGTTTTATGCAGTGACCACAAGACCTGCTGAGACCACGTTTCAGATTATTTAGCGGGATAATTCTTTCATTGCCACAAGCACATCTGCATCTAAATAAATGATGCGGGCCTTTCTTTTCAACGTAGTCCACCACAGTCCATTTTCCGTACTGGTTTCCGATAATATCCTGTGGATTGATTCTCTCTGCGGCTCCCATCAATGCACCTCCCCAACGTAAAAGGCAGAGCCGGTTAAGACTCTGCCCTTCAGCAAATTATCCAGTTACTTCTCAGCCATCCGCTTCCACGGTTGCCGTCTCTTCCGTTGCGCCCTGCGGCTCGTAAACCTGGTCGAACCAGCTGTCATACAC
>JAJBVF010000033.1 GCA_020859965.1 Clostridiales bacterium | reverse complement strand
GAATGACCTGTTTGCCCTCCTCCAGCAGCTCAATCTGCCGTTCCCGTTCCCCATCGATCGCGCGGACAATCGCCTTGAAGGAGTTCAGGTTCTTCATCTCCGTTCTGGTTCCAAACTGCTCTGTTCCCATCTCGCGTACAGAAAGGTTAACATCCGCTCGCATAGAGCCTTCCTGCAGCTTACAGTCCGACGCACCCAGATACTGAATGATCAGGCGCAGCTTCTCCAGATAAGCAATGACTTCGTCCGCGCTGCGCATATCTGGTTCAGAGACAATCTCAATCAACGGCACGCCACTGCGGTTATAATCTACCAGGGAACAATCTTCCCACTCATCATGGATCAGCTTACCGGCATCTTCCTCCATGTGGATCTCATGAATACCGATTTTCCGTTTCCCCGCGCCCGTCTCTACCTCGATAAAACCATCATGACAAATCGGCAGGTAAAGCTGGGAAATCTGATAGTTCTGCGGATTGTCCGGATAAAAATAATTTTTGCGGTCAAATTTACAGAATTGATGAATCTGGCAGTTCGTCGCCAGACCAACCGCCATCGCATACTCTACGACTTGTTTGTTCAGAACCGGAAGAGAACCCGGCATTCCGGTGCAGACCGGACAGGTATGCGCATTTGGTGCAGCGCCAAACGCGGTCGAGCAGCCGCAGAAAATCTTTGTTTTAGTCGCGAGCTCTACATGAACCTCCAGTCCAATGACTGTCTCGTACTGTTTCGCCATCTCATTTGCCCTCCTGTCCTTCCGTATTTCCGTCGATTTTGTCAGACTGCTCACAGTCCGATTCGATTTCCGGCATCGCAAAGCGTCCTCTTGCCTGCTCATAGGCGTAGGCTGCGCGAAGAATTGATTTTTCTTTAAAACAGTCTCCGATCATCTGTATGCCGATCGGCAGGCCCTTACTGTCCAATGCACATGGCACTGAAATACCCGGAAGTCCGGCAAGATTTACGGAAATCGTATAAATATCGCCCAGATACATCTTCAGCGGATCACTTAAACTCTTTCCAAGCTCCGGTGCAGTCGTCGGAGACGCCGGGGCAAGGATAACATCATATTTTTCAAATGCACGGTCAAAGGACTGTTTGATCAAAGCCTTTGTCCGCAGTGCCTTCAGATAGTAGGCATCATAATAGCCGGAGCTCAGTACAAAGGAGCCAAGCATGATACGGCGCTTTACTTCCTCACCAAATCCCTCAGAACGGCTCCTTTTGTACATCCCATGCAGGCCTTCGTATTCCGCCGCGCGATAACCGTATTTCACACCGTCAAAACGGGCCAGGTTCGAGCTGGCTTCTGCTGAGGCGATCACATAATAAGCCGGAATGGCGTATTCCACAAGACTCAGATCAAATTCTTCTACGATCGCGCCTTTCTGCTGCAGCACATCCGCTACACTCCGTACAGCCTGGCATACCTCATCATCCAGACCTTCGCCCAGATAATCCGACGGAATACCGACACGCAGTCCCCTGACATCATCCACGAGCGCAGATGTAAAATTGTAATCTTCGCGCGATACGGACGTACTGTCCTTTTTATCATGCGATGCGATCATTTCCAGGATCGCCGCACAGTCAGAGACATCTTTTGCAATCGGCCCAATCTGATCCAAAGAGGAGCCATAGGCGATCAGTCCATAGCGGGACACCGTTCCATACGTCGGCTTCAGGCCAACCACACCGCAGAAGGAAGCCGGCTGACGGATCGAGCCGCCGGTATCGGAACCAAGTGCGTAAGGAGCCTCTCCCGCTGCCACTGCCGCACAGGAGCCGCCCGAAGAGCCGCCCGGTACATGACCGGTATTCCATGGATTCTTCGTCGGGCCGAACGCGGAGGTTTCCGTCGTGCTTCCCATCGCAAATTCATCCATATTCGTCTTGCCGAGGATGACAGCCCCGGCCTTTTCCATATTCCGGATTGCCTCCGCAGAATAAGTCGGCACGAAATTGTACAGAATCTTTGAGCTGCAGGTCGTCAGCAGCCCTTCCGTACAGATATTATCCTTGATTGCCGCCGGTACACCCGCGAGAGGACCGGTTATACTTCCATCTGTGATTCCTGCCTGTACCTCATCCGCACGCCGATATGCTGCTTCCTGATCGAGCGTCACAAAGCTGTTCAGCCCGCCGTCCGCAGCGGCAATGCGCTGATAAGAAGCGTCCAATGCTTCGCGCACAGAAATCTCTTTTTCCTTTATCTTTCTGCCCAGCTCCAGGGCAGTCAGTTCCATTATCTGCATGTCGCATTTCCTTTCTGTTATCTCAAGCCAGATTGATATGAATGAATCATTCTACCGTCTTTGGAACCATAAATGAACTGTCCTTCGCCGCAGGAGCATTTTTCAGGACAGCCTCATGCTCATCAGAGTTGGTCACAACATCTTCCCGGAAAACGTTGCTGACCGGAAATACATGAGACATCGGCTCCACCCCGGAGGTATCCAGCTCATTCAGCTTATCTACATAGTCAAGCATTCTTCCGATATCCTTCTTCGCCTGCTCCTTCTCCTCATCGGACAGTTCCAGCTGTGCCAAAATGCCGACATATTCAATCGTTTCATCACTGATAATATTTGCCATCGTCTTCCTCCTCATCTTACTACACAGAGCAATCCCGCAAACCTGCTGCAGCCTGTTTTTTCTGCATACCGGTTTCAAGCCATACGTCTGCACGCCTGCAATCTGTCTCACCAGCCTGGCAGCAGCCATACTTCCGTATCCTCGTTATAGGTGGTCACTGTGACTGTATCGCCCTCTTCAAACGGATACCTCAGATATTCTTCCAGTTCCTCACTTAAAAGAATTCCTGAGTAATAGCCGCTTTCCTTCTCGATCTGCACATACGCACAGGGGGCATCTCCGGAAATACTGATATCATAGACCCCTGTCGGGAAATCAACACCGGCGGTCGCCGTCTCTTCTGTGTCCAGCAGACAATCTTCCATAGATTCTTCCTGTGCCTCATGTTCCGCAAGGGATTCCATACCCGCGCCTTCACCGGTCAGCCAGACATCTTCACTCATACTGTCCACTGCCAGCACCATATCTTCTTCCAGATCAAGTACAGAAGAAAGCTCATACCAGGGGCATTCTTCCCCATCCATATATTCCTGATAAGATGCCTGCTCCGCATCCGAATACAGGATCAGATATTCACTGTCCGACTCCGCATCTGCCAGATTCCAGATAGAAATCCCGGCTGACCCATTCAGGCATTCGAGTTGATATGTTCCTTCCGGAATCTCATAACCGACATAATAAACCCCCGGCTCCAGCGCAATCGTGACATATCCATCTGCGTTTTCATCCCAGGATTCCCGCTCAGGCCGTCCGGATAAAGTCTCCGAATTCTGACCGTCATCATCATATTCTTCCTCATCCGCCTGAAATCCGAACTCTACGGCCACATTCTGAACCCCCGACTTCAGGTCACTCCAGAATTCTGACACACCTTCCAGGGCAACGGATACGCTGTCCAGAATTTCAATAAGAAAGAAAAGAACAACCAGCCAGCGGAGCCACTTAAATCTTTTCGTCTGAGTTTTCGCTGTACTCTTGGTTTTTGCTGTTTTCTTATTTTGCTCTTTTTGCTGTGTCTGAGCCTGCGAATTGCTTTGTGTCCGGATTTTTGTTTTTCCCCGGGTCCGACTCTCCGGCCGCCGCCCCGGTTTCCTGCGGTTGAGGATCTCCTCACAATCGCCCTGGTGAAGCCTTATTCCATCTTCGTTGTAGGTATTTAAATGATACTTTTCATCACTTTTACTATTGTCAAATCCACACTCTGAACAGATACCGGAAGACAAAACTCTGCCGCCACACAGCCTGCATCCTTTCTTTCCTGCCATATCGTTTTTTCTATTCTCCCTCAAACGGCCCTGTCTCATCAGGGCATCCTTTTGAATCCGTCGCCTCTTTCCGTGAACTCTTTGAAATCCGGAGTCAACGCACCGGGATTACGGTTCCAGTCTGGACAGGTCGCGCGGAAACAGCGTTGTCTCGCGGACGTTTTCTTCTCCAACGATCTTCATCGTCATACGCTCCAGGCCTATGCCAAGCCCGCCGTGCTTCGGCATACCATATTTGAAGGTATCCAGGTACATATCCATTCCTTCTTCTGTCATCCCGCGCCGCGCAATCTTTTCACGCAGCATCTGATAATCATGGATGCGCTGTCCGCCGGTCGTTACCTCCAGGCCGCGGAACAGCAGGTCGAAGCTAAGGGTAAACCGCTCATCCTCCGGATCAT
>JAJBVF010000255.1 GCA_020859965.1 Clostridiales bacterium | reverse complement strand
TCCACATGTAAAATACACAGAAGGCCGTTTTCTCCCCTATTTTTTCCCAGATACCTTTTATGAAGGAAATGATCCCGTACCGGAAGCGAGAAGAGACTGGATTACGGCCAGACGCGCGATTATGCGAAAACCGGTAGATCGCATAGGGTACGGAGGTTATCTGAGCCTGGCGTATCAATTTCCGGATTTTGTTACTTTTATCGAATCAGTGACGGATGAATTCCGTCTGATCTATGAGACGATCAAAGGAGTCCGGCCATATTGCGGTCTGAAAGTGGCTGTATTAAATTCCTGGGGAGCATTGCGCTCCTGGCAGGCCTACATGGTGGCTCATGAGCTTCGCTACAAGCAGTGCTATTCTTATATGGGGCTTCTGGAAAGCTTAAGCGGAATGGCGGTGGATGTGTCATTTATCAGCTTCAGCGATATAAAGGAAAACGGAATTCCGGATGATATTGATGTGATCATCAATGCGGGTGACGCGATGACCGCTTATTCCGGCGGCGAAGAGTGGCTGGATCCGGAACTGACGACGCGCATCCGCAGATGGGTGTATGAAGGCGGCGGCTTTATTGGCGTGGGAGAGCCGACTGCCTGCCATGCCAACGGCCGTTATTTTCAGCTCGCTGATGTGTTGGGGGTTGATAAAGAGCTTGGATTTACACTTTCCACAGATAAATATCATACATCAGTATCCCCCGACCATTTTATCAGCGCCGATCTGCGCGAAGCGCACTGGAATGGTCAGCGCGACCTGCCGCCGGACAGTAATGAATTTGATTTTGGCGAAAGTATGAAAAATATTTACGCAATCGGGCCGGATACGGAGATTATTGAATATTCAGACGGTGAGGTGCATGCAGCCGCCCATCCATATGGCAGCGGCTGCGGCGTTTATTTTGCCGGTCTGCCTTACAGTTTTGCGAATACCCGGCTGCTGCTTCGGGCGCTTTATTATGCAGCCAGAAAACCGGAACAGCTGTATCGCTGGTTTGCTTCCAATCCAGCCTGCGAAGTACACGCTTATCCGGAAGCCGGAAAGTATGCAATCCTGAACAATACTTCCGAAGTACAGGCTACGATTGTGTATGACGCAGAAGAAAATCAATCAGAATGTAAGCTGGCTCCGGGCGGGATTTTGTGGAAAAAAGTAAATTAAGCTTATAAAATTTTTGAATATAAGGACAAAATAGACAAATAAATAAACGATAATGCAAAACAATCGGATAAATGTCCAAATACGATTTATACAAAAATGCTAAAATAGGAATTGGAAAAGAACAGGGCCACTGAAACAAAAACGGAACTGTTTTTAAATCAAATTTTCTTATTTACTTTAAAGGAGGACGGATTTATGAGTATGAAAAAGATTTTAAGCGTGGCTCTTGCTTCTGCTATGGTGATTGGTGTAGTTCCGGCAGTTGCTTCCGCGGAAGAAGGAGTGACGATTACGTATTGGTCCATGTGGACTGAGGCGGAAGACCAGGCGATCGCGATTCAGCAGATCATTGATGATTACGAAGAAGCGACTGGAGTTACGGTAAATGTTGAATGGAAAGGTCGTGATATTACGACACTGATCGCAGCATCTCTGGATGCCGGCGAGTCGATCGATTTGTATGACGATGATTTCCAGAGACTTTCTCAGACATTTGTTGATTATGCACTGGATCTGACAGAGATGGCAGAGGCGGCAGATTATGCCAGCGTGTCAAACGCATCTCTCACTTCCGCAGTTACCGGATGGGCAGATGGCGCACTTGTATGCCTTCCGTATCAGCCGTACATTTCCGGTATTTTCTACAACAAGGCTATTTTTGATGAGGTTGGCGTAGAAGAGCCGACGACCTGGGATGAATTCCTTGAGGTTTGTCAGGCGATCAAAGATGCGGGGTACACACCGCTGACACTGGACGATGCTTATATCAATCTGAATCTTGGCTATCATCTGGCAAGATATGTCGGTCAGGATGGTGTCAAAGAGATCGTGAATAACGGCGATTGGGCTGAGAATGAAGCAGTTCTGAAGATGGCTGAGGATATGCAGGCACTTGTTGACAATGGTTATCTTTCTGAGTATGCTCCGGGCGCTTATCCTGAAGGCGAAAATGAAGTAGGCTATGGTGAGACCGCTATGGTTGTAAATGCTTCCTGGGTACCGGCCGAGATCGAAGGAAATACCGACTCTGATCTTGAGTGGGGCATGTTCTCTTATCCGGCGGTAGACGGCGGCGTAGATGGCACAGAAGCGATGATGGTCGGTGGTCAGGGTATCTCCGTGAGCAATGCTTCCGAGCATGCACAGGAAGCGTTTGACCTTGCTCTGGCAATCGTAAGCGGAGATGGCGATGCACTTCTTTCTGAGACAGCAGATACGATTCCGGCGGATCCGAACAACAGTGAGTGGCCGGAGCTTCTGGCAAACTGCAAGGCAGCTTTTGACGCTGCTACATCGAGCTATGAGTGGGATTGCGGGATTGATGACAATGCGGATATGAAGGATACCATCAAAGAGTATGGCGCACAGCTGTTCTCCGGTTCCATTACCGCGCAGGAATTTGTAGACGGACTGGAAGCAGCAAGCAACTGATCCGTTGTTTGCCAGACGGATTGAAATTATGATGCGGCAGGTATGCGCAGCATACTGAGGCGAAGGGGCTGCAGTTTGATTCTGCAGCCCTTTTTATCCGATTTTCCGGAGGAACGAATATGAAAAAAGATAAAAAGATGATGGTACTTTTCCTGGCTCCGGCTCTGCTGATTTTTTCCATCGTATTTATCTACCCTGTGATACGGACGGTACTGATGAGCTTTTTTGAAGTGAGCCGTCCGAGTACATCGGTATCTGAGTGGGTGTTTACCGGGTTGGGAAATTTTAAAAATATATTCACAAAGAATGTTTTTAAAAGATCTATGAAAAATCTGTTTCTGATCTGGGCAGTCGGGGGATGCGCGACCATGCTGATCTCTCTGCTCTTTGCTGTGATCCTTACAAGCGGAATCCGGTTTAAATCTTTTTTTCGCGCAGCGATCTACATGCCCAATGTGGTCAGTGCAGTGGCGCTTGCCGCTATGTGGATGTATTATGTGTTCAGTGAGCGTTATGGCCTGCTGAAAAATATTTTTTCATCGCTCGGGCTGACGGAGCTTTCGAAAATCAAATGGCTGGGTACGGATATGAAGCTGTGGGCGATGATCATTGCCTTTGTATTTGGCGCTGTGGGATATTACATGCTGATCTGGATCAGCGGTATTGAGAAAATTCCACAGGACCTTTTTGAAGCTGCTACGATTGACGGCGCAGGAAAGTTCAAACAATTCCGTTATCTTACGTTTCCCCTTTTAAAGGGGACGCTGAAAATGAATCTGACGTTCTGGAGTGTGAATGCCGTTTCCTTTTTCGTCTGGTCCAAGATGTTCTCTCCGGTCGACTCGGAAAACAGCACAGTTGTGCCGATGATCTATATGTATGACCTTGTTTTTGGAAGCAAGACGATTACGACGACTGATGCCGGAGCCGGAGCAGCAATCGCCTGTGTACTTGCACTTTGCGTTCTTCTGATCTTCTTCCTGATCAATCGCCTGATCCGGGATGATTCTGATCTGGAATATTGAGAAAGGAGGAAGAAACGATGGCATTTCGTAAAAAGGACAAAGAAAAACGTTATGTGGAGCCATTCAACTGGAGGAAGGAAATCCGGCTTCTTCCCGGGTATCTCATTGTGATCATCTGGGTTGCGTTTACGATCTCTATGATCGGGTGGATCCTGGCTGCCAGTCTTTCTACATCCGGTTCTATTTTTAAAGGAGAAGTGTTCAAATCACTGCTTTCCGGCATTAGCAACTGGCATTTTGAAAACTATGTGACAGCCTGGACGACACAGAATGTGTCCACCTATTTTATGAACTCGCTTTTGTATGCATCGGTGTCTACCGTGCTTCTGATCGTAGTCTGCGCACCTGCAGCCTATGTGCTTGCGAGATTTACGTTTCTTGGGAACGGTGTGATCAAGACCGGGTTTGTCGGGGCAATGAGTCTGCCGCAGATCATGATCATTCTGCCTCTATTGAGTATTACCACTTCTTTGCACCTGACCGGGAGCAGAATTTTGCTGATCTTCCTGTATGTAGCGATCAACATCCCCTATACGACTACATTCCTGATCAGCTCCTTTTCTACGCTTTCCCGGGCCTATGAGGAAGCGGCGGCGATTGATGGCTGTTCCCCGAGCCGTCCGTGTTGGAAGCTCCTGTTCCCGCTGGCTCAGCCGGGT
>JAJBVF010000141.1 GCA_020859965.1 Clostridiales bacterium | reverse complement strand
TGTCTCCGGCTTCTTGACCTCTCCATGAGACCACTCCCGGATTTTTTCAGGAGAAGCCAGACCGATCTTGATGGCATCAAACGTCATCGGCTGATACGTTTCATTGTTTGTTGTCTCTGGCATTGATGGTACTCCTTTCACACGTTACTCTTCTTCAAAAGTTTCATCCGATTCCGTATACGAATCAATACCGCTGTCATCACTGTTTTCTTCTTCAACAGTGACAAGTTCTCCGCCATCAAATTCCTGATGGCTGAATCCGTATGCCCCAAGAGATTCTTCTTTATCATTATATCTGCGGTCATCCCCCATCACAGCGCGGAAATCTGTCTCGCCATAATCAGATGTCTCCATAATCTCTACTTCAGTATTATCATCTTTCAATACACGGACATCTAGTCCAAGTGACTGAAGTTCCTTAAGGAGTACCTTAAAGGATTCCGGGATACCAGGTTCAGGGATATTTTCACCTTTAATAATTGCCTCATAAGTCTTCACACGGCCTACTACATCATCCGACTTCACCGTCAGGATCTCCTGAAGTGTATACGATGCGCCGTATGCCTCCAGTGCCCAAACCTCCATCTCACCGAAGCGCTGACCGCCAAACTGCGCTTTTCCTCCGAGCGGCTGCTGCGTAACAAGAGAATACGGTCCAGTCGAACGGGCGTGAATCTTATCGTCTACCAGATGATGGAGTTTCAGGTAATGCATATGTCCGATCGTAGTCGGTGCATCAAAATATTCACCGGTACGTCCATCACGCAGCTGCACTTTTCCATCTCTTGAGATCGGCACACCTTTCCACAACGCTCTGTGGTCTCTGTTTTCATAGAGATAATCCAGCACTTCCGGAAGCAGCTCTTCGCCATGTTTTTCCTTAAATTCGTCCCACTCAAGATTTACGTAATCGTTCGCAAGCTCGAGCGTATCCATAATGTCATTTTCATTTGCGCCGTCAAATACCGGTGTCGACACATTAAATCCGAGTGCCTTTGCCGCAAGGCTCAGATGAATCTCCAGCACCTGACCGATATTCATACGGGACGGCACACCAAGCGGATTCAGCACAATATCCAGCGGACGTCCGTTCGGAAGGAACGGCATATCCTCTACCGGAAGTACGCGGGAAACCACACCCTTATTTCCATGACGGCCGGCCATCTTATCGCCAACAGAAATCTTTCTCTTCTGCGCAATATAGATACGTACAGCCTGATTTACGCCAGGAGAAAGTTCATCTCCATTCTCTCTTGTAAAGACTTTTGCGTCTACCACAATACCATATTCACCGTGCGGTACCTTCAGTGAGGTATCACGCACCTCACGCGCTTTCTCGCCGAAGATTGCACGCAACAAACGCTCTTCTGCTGTCAGCTCTGTTTCGCCCTTCGGCGTAACCTTGCCGACCAGGATATCTCCTGCACGGACCTCTGCCCCAATACGGATAATACCTCTTTCATCCAGATCCTTCAGGGCATCATCCCCGACGCCGGGAACATCACGGGTAATCTCCTCCGGCCCAAGCTTTGTATCGCGGGCTTCCGCTTCATATTCCTCAATATGCACTGACGTATAGACATCATCCATAACCAGCTTCTCGCTGATCAGTACCGCATCCTCATAGTTATAACCTTCCCAGGTCATAAAACCGATCAGCGGATTCTTACCAAGTGCGATTTCTCCATTCGAAGTCGAAGCGCCGTCAGCGATCACATCTCCGGCTTCCACATGCTCGCCCTTATTGACGATCGGGCGCTGATTGTAGCAGTTGCTCTGGTTACTTCTGACAAATTTGCGCAGCTTATACTCATCGCGCTGGCCATCACTGGTACGGATAATAATACGGTTTGACTCAGAGCGCTCTACTACACCTGCACGAGTCGCTACCACACAAACACCAGAGTCCACAGCTGTTTTTGTCTCAAGACCGGTACCCACGACCGGTGCCTCCGTCGTAAGAAGCGGTACTGCCTGACGCTGCATGTTAGAACCCATCAGGGCACGGTTCGCATCGTCATTCTGCAGGAACGGAATCAGAGCGGTCGCCACTGAAAATACCATCTTCGGAGAGACATCCATATAATCAAACATTTTCCGCTCGTATTCCTGCGTCTCCTCGCGGTAACGTCCGGAAACATTTTTACGGATAAAATGTCCTTCTTCATCCAGAGGCTCGTTTGCCTGCGCTACATGATAGTTATCTTCTTCATCGGCCGTCATGTAAACAACTTCATTCGTCACGCGAGGGTTTTTGGGGTCTGAATGGTCAATCTTACGGTAAGGCGCCTCCACAAATCCATATTCATTGATCCGGGCATAGCATGCCAGGGAGTTGATCAGACCGATATTCGGGCCTTCAGGTGTCTCGATCGGGCACATCCTGCCGTAATGTGAATAATGGACATCGCGAACCTCAAATCCGGCTCTCTCTCTGGAAAGACCGCCAGGTCCAAGGGCAGACAGACGTCTCTTATGCGTCAGCTCGCCAAGCGGATTGTTCTGATCCATAAACTGTGAAAGCTGTGAAGAACCAAAAAACTCTTTCACTGCAGCAGTGACAGGCTTGATATTGATCAGAGACTGCGGTGAAATTCCTTCGATCTCCTGAGTTGTCATACGTTCACGGACAACACGTTCCAGTCTGGAAAGTCCGATACGGTATTGATTCTGCAGCAGCTCACCCACTGCACGAATACGGCGATTGCCCAGATGGTCGATATCATCATCCGTACCGATACCATATTCCAGATGAATATTATAATTAATAGAAGCAAGAATGTCTTCTTTCGTAACATGCTTCGGAATCAGATCATGGACAGAGCGGCGGATCGCATCCTTCTGATCTTCCAAATCCTCATTCTCTTCCAGTATTTTCTGTAACGCCGGATAGTATACCAGCTCTGTAATGCCAAGATCTCGCGGATTGCAGTCCACATAGTTGCGAAGATCCACCATCATGCTCGAGAGGACCTTCACATCCCGCTCTTCCGTGCGAATCATCACATAAGGAACCGCAGCATTCTGAATCACATCCGCCTGTTCACGCGTCAGCTCTGTCCCGGCTTCCGCAAGAATTTCTCCGGTCGACGCATCAAACACATCTTCCGCCAGAACGTGACCGGCGATGCGGTTGCGAAGTAAAAGCTTCTTATTAAACTTATAACGTCCGACTTTAGCCAGATCATATCTGCGCGAATCAAAAAACATGCTCATGATCAGGCTTTCAGCGCTCTCCACAGCAAGTGGCTCGCCCGGACGAATCTTCTTATACAGCTCCAGAAGCCCTTCCTGATAGCTGGAAGCGGTATCCTTCGCCAGTGTAGCTACAATTTTGGGTTCTTCCCCAAAAAGTTCTATGATTTCCGCGTTAGAACCAAATCCCAGAGCGCGGATCAGAACAGTGACCGGTACCTTTCTGGTCCTGTCTACACGTACATAAAAAACATCATTGGAATCCGTCTCATACTCGAGCCATGCGCCACGGTTCGGAATAACGGTACAGGAATACAGCTTTTTGCCGAATTTATCATGTGAAATCCCATAATAAATACCAGGAGAGCGAACGAGCTGGCTGACAATTACACGTTCAGCACCATTAATCACAAATGTGCCGGTCGCAGTCATCAAAGGAAGATCACCCATAAAAATGTCATGTTCACTGATCTCATCATTTTCCTTATTATGGAGACGTACCCGCACCTTCAAAGGCGCCGCATACGTGGCATCACGCTCCACGCATTCTTCAATCGAATACTTTACATCCTTTTCACACAATTTGAAATCCACAAATTCAAGGCTCAGCTTTCCGCCATAGTCTTCAATCGGTGAGATATCATCAAAAACCTCTTTCAGTCCTTCATCCAGAAACCACTGGTAAGAATTTTTCTGAACCTCAATAAGATTCGGCATTTCAAGAACTTCCTTCTGCCGCTGATAACTCATACGGAGCCCTTTACCATTTGTAATAGGACGTATCCTGTTTTTCTCCATTGATGTTTCACCTCTGTTCTTTCTGCAGTCTCGATCAACTTTTGGGCATAGTTCTACCACAAGACATAATGCCGCACAATAGTGCAACATATAGTGTACTACAAAGGAAAAATCATGTCAAGAAAATTTTTCCGCAATCCTTAAACAAAAGTAAACTTTCTCACACACTCGTGCCTCCAACGATTCATTCGGAAGCACACGTTTGCCGCGCCACTGTGCATGGATTTTTGCTTTTGCAGGAACGAAATCATCCTGATCGAGTAGGAGGCGGTGATTAACCGCCGTCCTCTCACAGCACCGAACGTACG
>JAJBVF010000121.1 GCA_020859965.1 Clostridiales bacterium | reverse complement strand
CATATGTTCAATTAAAAAAAATTTAAAACAATTTACCACTTAAATATTACGATTCCCGCAATGGCAATTCCCATCCCAATCACTTTGCGACATTCAAGCGGCTGCCGGTCCACCCCGAACATTCCCAGCAGCTCAATGACATAAGCGACGATCAGCTGTGCGACAACAATCAGCATGGCTGCGCGTGCCGGTCCTAAGGTTCCCATTGCTTTTACGACCGTAATCGTAATAAACGCACCGATTACACCGGAGAGCAGCATATATTTGGGCTCCACATCCACCAATGCCATTATGTCTGAGCGGTCTGTAACCGCCCAAGCTATGATACAGACAATGAATGCCGTCAGCTGTACAAAAGCAGACGATACCCAAAGGCTCGTCTGCTTTGTCACTTCTGTATTAAAAACGCCCTGTATGCTCATCAACGCGCCGGAAAGCAGCGCAACCAGAATTCCCCACATGTTCTACCTCCTGATTTGAAATCATATTGTATGTCAGCTTCTGATCTGATCTTCTCTTCTTCGAAAAGACAAATGATTTTTCGTTCCAGACAGCATCAATACAACTTTCAGACTTATCAGGAGTATCTGCATTTTCAGGAAAAATATACACTTATTCCATACCTTAGCAATTACCGGCATTGGAACAGACATACGAATTCATATAAATCCTGGAATCCTGGCATTATCTGTTCAGAACGACTGCTCCAGCCTGCGCACCATCTCATCGATATCTTCTTTTTCAATCACAAGCGGCGGCACAAAACGGATCACTCCGCCCTCCGCGCTGATAACGATCAGTCCGTTTTCAAGCGCTTTGCTCACGATTTCTCCAACCGGACGCCCTTCCACCACCAGGCCCTGCATAAAGCCTTTTCCGCGTCTTGCGGTCAGAAAATCATATTTTTCAACCAGCTCGTCAAGCTTCTGCTCCAGGTAAGGAGTAAGCGTCTGCACATGCTCCAGGATATGAAGCTCTTCAAAGAGATCAAATACTTTTGACACCGCTGCGCAGGCAAATGGATTCCCACCGTAGGTCGTACCATGATCGCCCGGCACAAGGGAAGCTTTCGCCACTTTTTCATTTACGACAAACGCGCCGACCGGTACGCCGCAGCCAAGTGCCTTTGCGCAGGTCATAATATCCGGCTGTACGCCATACTGCTGGCAGGCAAACCAGCTGCCTGTCCGTCCCATGCCGCACTGAATCTCATCGAGGATCAGCAGGATGTCATTTTCATCGCACAATGTGCGGACTCCGCGAAGGAATTCCGGCTCCGCAGGGTAAATGCCGCCCTCGCCCTGCACTGTTTCCATAATGATCGCACAGGTGTGATCGTTGATCTGAGCTTTTACACTTTCCAGATCGTTATAGTCCGCAAAGCGTACCCCGCCCATCAAAGGCTTAAACGCTTCCTGATAATGCGGGTTGCCGGTCACAGAAAGTGCACCGACGCTCCTGCCGTGGAAAGAATGATTCATCGCGATGATCTCATAACTCGATGCGGGTGCCTCCGGATCCGTCCCATTTTCATTATCCGACGCTCCTGCTTTTTCCGCAGCCGCCATATCCTTTAAATATGCATATTTTCGCGCAGCCTTAAGCGCACCCTCGACTGCTTCGGTGCCGCTGTTTGTGAAAAATACCTTATCCAGCCCGCTCGCCTTTGTAAGCTTTGCAGCAGCCTCCGCCAATGGCTCATTGTAAAACAGATTTGAAGTGTGAATGATCTTATCAATCTGGTCTTTCAGTGCATTATTATATGCCTGATTGCCATAACCAAGTGCAAATACCGCGATTCCCGCGCCAAAATCGAGATAGGTTTTCCCGTCCGCATCGGTAAGGTAAACACCTTCTCCCTTTTCAAACACCACCGGGAAACGGTTGTAGGTGTGGAGCACATTCTGCTCCGTCAATTCCATATATTCTTTGCCGGTCATTTTTTCTCTCCTCTTCTTCTCCTAATTCGTGCAGCGTTTTTGCTGCAGGCACTTCATTCATGACTTTCGACGGAATATCTGTCCTATGATGATACCCACGGATTCCTGCATGCTTCGCATTCCCGGATCTCCGCTACCGCTCCGGTCGGTGCTAAACGGACATCCACTGGATGTCCAGCACCCTGAAAACACTCGGAATCCGCTCATCATGGCTAACCAGCCATGATGGCTATTTCCTCGTGTTTTAGCGGGTCATAAAGTCATGAATAGAAGTGCAAGCACTTCATTCATGACTTTCGACCCTGGTATCATCATAATATCGCTCTTCATGATCGCCGATGATTGCCGTGCCGATTCCTTTGTTTGTAAAGAATTCAAGCAACAGGCAGTGTTCGATACGTCCGTCCAGAATATGTACTCTGGAGACTCCCGCCTCAATCGCCGCAATGCAGTTCTGCAGCTTTGGCAGCATACCTCCGCCGGCATTTCCGCTCGCCAGAAATTCCTTT
The DNA here is from genome assembly GCA_020859965.1 of Clostridiales bacterium. Taxonomy (GTDB): domain Bacteria; phylum Bacillota; class Clostridia; order Lachnospirales; family Lachnospiraceae; genus Choladousia. Next base: position 1,859 of record JAJBVF010000121.1, on the reverse strand, counting down.
GCCTCAGGGATTGACAATTCACTGATCAGGGTGGTGTGATCCAGCGGGTCACGGTAGACACCCTCAATATCGCTCAGAAATACCAGCTTCGCAGCTTTAACCGCCGTCGCGATTGCGCAGGCCGCATCGTCTGCATTGATATTAAAGGAATGATATCCATCGTCTGAGCCGACCGGGCAGATGACCGGGATAAAATCATTGTCAAGAAGCGTATTCAAAAGCTCTGTATTGACTTCCTTTACTTCACCGACAAACCCGATATCCTTCCCGCCGGAAAGCTTTTTGTCTACCCGCAGCACTGTGCCATCCTTGCCGCTGATACCGACGGCTTTCAATCCTGTTTTTTCCATCATGGAAACGAGTCCCTTATTGATCCGGTTCAGCACCATCTCAACCACTTCCATCGTCTCCTTGTCCGTGACACGCAAGCCGTTGACAAACTGTGTCTCCAGACCAACCTTGTTGATCCATTTTGTAATTTCCTTTCCGCCTCCATGTACGATGATCGGGCGGAAACCGACCAGTTTTAAGAGCGCCACATCGCGGATCACGCTTTTTTTCAATTCATGATCCACCATCGCGCTGCCGCCGTATTTTACTACAATTGTTTTACCCTGAAAGCGCTGAATATACGGCAGCGCCTCAATCAGGACATTGGCTTTCTGAAGCCAGAGTTCCATTTCTGTTGATTCCATAATTATCTCCTCTGCTCTCTCATTCTCTTTCCTATATCGGAGCACAGAACCTCTTCCGACACGCTGTGTGCGGGTTATGCCCTGCTGTTCTGAAAAATTAAATTTTTAATTCTAAGTCTCAACTCCTGTAATCCGCATTGATCTTACATAATCGTAGGTCAGGTCGCATCCCCAGGCGGTAGCGGCGGCATCGCCCATTTTGATATCCGCGATGGCAGTCACAGCGTTTTCAGATAAGATCTTCGTCGCCTCTTCCTCACTGTAACCGGTTGACACGCCATTCTCGATGATTTTTATTTTCCCGGCTGCACTCTCAAAATACAAATCGACCTGTTCCGGATCAAACTGTGCGCCGGAGTAGCCCATCGCGCAGAGGATTCGTCCCCAGTTTGCATCATGACCGTAAATCGCTGCCTTGGTCAGATTCGAAGTCACAATCGATTTACTCAATGTCACGGCCTGCTCTTTGCTCTTTGCGCCAATGACTTTCACCTCAAACAGGGCCGTCGCCCCTTCCCCGTCACCCGCGATCTGTTTTGCCAGATAGGTGTTGACCTCATTCAACGCAGCGAGAAATGTGGCATAATCCTCGTTTTCTTCCGTGATTTCCGGATTGCCCGCCAAACCGTTTGCCAGAAGCAGACAGGTATCATTGGTAGAGGTATCGCCGTCCACAGAAACCATGTTGTAGGTGTCCGGTACGCTTGCGCTGAGCGCTTTTTGCAGCATCTTCTGTGAAATATTTGCATCCGTCGTCACAAAGCTGAGCATTGTACACATATTTGGATGGATCATGCCAGAACCCTTGCACATGCCTCCGATGGTCACCATACTGCCGCCAAGCTCCAGCTCTATGGCAATCTCTTTTTTTACAGTGTCCGTGGTCATGATTGCTTCCGCCGCAAGCGTGCCGCCCGTCTCATCCGAAAGAAGCTGCGGCTTCATGGTTTCGATACCTGCTTTTATTTTATCGATCGGAATCTGCTGTCCGATCACACCAGTCGACGCGACCAGCACCTGATTTTCACGAATGCCGAACAGATCTGCCGCTTTCGCCGCGGTCTCCCTGCAGTAACCCATGCCTTCCTCGCCGGTGCAGGCATTTGCCACACCGCTGTTGATTACAACAGCTTGCTCCAGGCAAGCATGTGATCTTTACGATTA
>JAJBVF010000224.1 GCA_020859965.1 Clostridiales bacterium | reverse complement strand
CCTCAACACTGTACGCACTGAACGAATCCGAGGAACTCGTATCCACCGTGATCGAACGGTTGACACTGGCTTCATACCTGGACGTATCTATCTCATTTTCCTCCAGAAACTCTGTAAAATAAGAAGCTTCAAACTCCTCATTTCCCTCGCCGGTCGCATTGATCGCAAGGATATTCAGAGCATAGTCCGCCGTCGTCAAATAATTGTAGATAAACTGGATTACCACAACAATCACAAGCACGATCACAAGCAGTTTTTTCGAATAATAATCCCGGAAAAAGATCCACTTGTCCTTTCCGTGCAGTTCTGCCATCTGCTCCCGCCCGCTTTTCACCTCGCGCTTCTGATAGATGCTGGCATCCTCATCCAGAACACCCTTAAATTTTTCCGCATTCTGCGTATGGTTGTGTAATTCTTCCATGAAAATCTGTTCCCCTTTCTGCATGAATTTCCCACACAGTTCCCACACAAATTTTCTCAGTTCCCACGATAACCTGTTAATCGGCCGATCTGTCTCCGGGCTTTCTGGTGCTCTGGCGTTGCTGAGGATCTATCGCGAAATGATATGCGCCTGCACTTTACTCTACCCCCGTACCATCAAATGCAGGTATAAAGCTCTCGGCAGCAGTTTCCCCTTCCTGATAAAATGCCTGCCCGATGCCCAACTGCAGCGCATAATCCAGAAGGCGATCGTATTCGCGCCTGGTCACTCTGCGGCCAAGCAGAGGATCGATATCGGTGCACAACTGGGTCCTTTCCGGAATCCCTGACCTCCCATCGCCGGGCTTTTCCGGCTTAGAAGGCGGCGTATACTGATTCATCAGACTCAGATAAATCTGTGAGCCATAGGTTTCATACAGGTAAGCAGTCACCCGCTTCGCTTCCCGCACATGGCCGGGAAGCAGCAGATGCCGCACAATTACCCCCGCAGTCATTCTTCCATCTTCATCAAATTTCGGACATGGCTGCTGACGCACCATCTCCCGCAGCGCCTTCTGCGCAATCTCCGGGTAATCCTCCGCGTGAGAATAGCGTTTTGCCAGATCCGGATCCAGATATTTCAGATCCGGCAGATAAACATCCACCAGTCCATCCAGCATCCGGAGTGTCTCAACTGTCTCATAGCCGCTGCTGTTCCAGACAATCGGAAGCACAAGCCCCTGCCCTTTTGCCAGGCGCAGCGCGTCACAAACCCAGGGTGCGTAATGTCCGGCTGTCACAAGGTTGATATTATTGGCACCCTGTCCCTGAAGTTCCAGAAAAATATCCGCAAGCCGTCCGATGGAGACCTCCATTCCGGCTTTCCCGCGTGAAATCTCACGGTTCTGGCAGAACACACAGCCCAGAGGGCATCCCGAGAAAAATACGGCTCCCGAACCGGCTTCTCCTGAAATACAGGGTTCCTCCCAGTAATGCAGAGCTGCCCGCGCTACCCGGACCGTCGCGTCCGCATGGCAGCGCCCCTTTTGTCCGCTCTCCCGATTCGCGCCGCATGCGCGTGGGCAGAGCATGCATCTGCTCATATGATCCCTGCCCCCTTGTTCCTCATTTTTTGTAACAGTTATCATTTTTTCGCATCAGACGGCTCGATCGCCAGCACAAAAACAGTCGCCAGGATCAGAACAAATCCCACAAGATCCATCGCCGCAAAAGACCCTTTCATACACAAAACAGTGAGCACCGTGGCCGACACCGGCTCAATGCTGGCAAACAATCCCGCCTGCACCGGTCCGATCAGACTTACGCTGTGCAGATAAAGGGAAAAACTGGTCATTGTTCCGAAACAGATGATCACCAGTAATACGCCGATCAGCTGCGCATCTATCTGCGGCATATAGTTCCAAGGACGCATAATCGCCGCCAGTACCAGTCCGCCGATCAGCATTCCCCATGCCAGGATCAATGGCGATGGAAACTGTTTCAGAAGCCGTCTCGGCTTTACTGTATAGATGACCAGTGTCATCGCGGAGATCAGTCCCATGGCAAGCGCCCGGGCTGACAGAGCCAGCGTTCCGGGATTGCCATGCGTGGCGATCAGAAAGATACCGCACAGCGCCAGCAGCACTGCGATTACTTCTTTTTTCTGCGGTCTGTGCCGCTCCGCAATACACATATAGACTACCGTCAGAGCCGGTCCCAGATACTGGATCACCGTAGCTGTTCCTGCATTTGACCACTCGATTGTCTGAAAATACGAATACTGGCAAAGCATCATGCCCGCGATCGCGTAGATCAGAACATCCTTTGCGTTGCGCTTATCGGACCAGACGGAAAGAGCTTTCCTGCGATCCCGTATCAGAAAATAAAGCAGCAGCAGAAATCCCGCACTTGTCAGACGGATCGGCACCAGCCAGGAAGCTGTCACGCCTTTCCTTTGAAACAGATACTGGCCGCACACACCGGAGACGCCCCAGAGTATCCCGCCTGACAACGCGCAGAAAATACCGGTAATTCTTTTGTTTTTTGTATTCATCCTGCAGTCCTCTTTTCCGGCAGCTGAGCCAGTATGATAGCCAGAAACATCAGCACGCAGCCTGATAATTCTTTCGCGCTGAGGCTTTGTCCCAGAATGATCCAGCCGGCCAGCACGGAAACTACCGACTCCAGGCTCAGGATCAGGGAAGCGACCGTCGGATTCATCCCTTTTTGACCAACAATCTGCAGCGTATATGCCACGCCGCAGGACATAACGCCGGCATAACCGACCGGAAGCCAGGCCAAAGCGATCGCCGATAAAGACGGATGTTCCGACAGCAGCATCCCGATCCCGGAAAGGATTCCACAGACAAAGAACTGAATGCACGACATGCGCACCCCGTCCACCTTCGGAGAAAAATAATCGATCACCAGAATATGAATCGCAAACGCGGCGGCACACAGCAGCACCAGAATATCTCCAAAGCCAATGGTAAAATCTTCCGTGATACACAGCAGATAAAGTCCTGCCACAGCGAGACAAACACTGATCCAGACTCTTTTCCCCACTTTTTTTCTCAAAAAAATCCCAAACAACGGCACAAGGATAATATACATTGCTGTGATAAATCCGGCTTTGCCGACCGTTGTATACTGAATGCCGAACTGTTGCAGATTGCTCGCCACAAAAAGCGCAAGGCCACAGCAAATACCACCGGTAAGAAGTGTGCGGTCACAGTGGGTCTGCTTCCCACTCTGCCGTGTCAACTGTTTCTCACTCTGCGCCGGAGCATGTCCGACGCTCATTTCTTCTTTTTTCTTCAGCCAGTCCAGAAACTCTATGCAGGGAATCAACACCGCACCGCCGATGATACAGCGTACACAGTTAAACGTGAATGGTTCCACATATTCCATCCCGACGCTCTGAGCTACAAAAGCAACGCCCCAGATCGTCGCTGTCAGCAACAACAGCAGAGGATTCCGCATTGATGTCTTTTTCATAATTGTTCCAGCTCCTTCCCGTCCAGCGCGGCATAGCACAGGGCGTCTCCTCTGTAGGAAAGCTTCATGGAAAAGAAGGGAGCATCTTCCAACAGCAAACGAAGAAAAATGCGGTCTCCTTCCCAGAGATTCAGATCCATCACCTTCTCCTTCGGCACCCACGCGAGAGTGCCTTCTTTGCAGGCGGTAAGCTCTCCCTCAAAACCATCTGCCGTATACACACAAATATATTCGGAAGGCCAGCCCTCCGACTCAAAGGTAAGGATCCCGCGGAATTGCCAGGAAGTGAGATGAAGTCCCGTCTCCTCCCATACTTCCCGCAGAAGGCATTCCTCCGGGCTCTCCCCGGCTTCAAAATGGCCTCCTACCCCGATCCATTTTCCTTTATTTACATCCTTCTTCTTGCTGACACGATGCAGCATCAGGTACTGCCCGTCCTTTTCGATATAACACAGCGTCGTAAGCGGTGATTTCATAATTTATTGTCCTTTCCCGGCTGTTTTTCCGCCCGGCTGAGCCACTGATAACATTCTGCTGCGCTCCAACAGGTATTCCCGCTGATTGCGTTCCGGAAACTGCAGTACTTCCATGAGAAGCTGATTCAGAAGCTCACCGATCTCCGGCACCGGTTTTCTCACGTACGCGATCAGATCCTTACCCGAGATTGCCAGTTCCTTCAGGGAAAGGCAGTCCCCATGCAGCTTTATATCCTGCCAGATATGTTCCAGTTCTTTCAGATAATCCAGCTTCTGTTTTGTCACGTCCGGATGCTGTGCCAGCACATCCGCCCGCTTCACCAGAAGAAATCGTTCAAACAGCTCTGCCCCGCCGAGCTCGTAAACATTTTTCCGCACATCCCAGGCGCTAAGCTTCGGATAACGGGAGTGATTGCGCACCAGAGTGCAGACGGTATCC
>JAJBVF010000420.1 GCA_020859965.1 Clostridiales bacterium | reverse complement strand
GGTTCTTCACAGCCTCGGCGAGCTTCGCCACAGAGAGATTGCCCATTTACTGGATCTGAAACTGTCAACAGTGCTTTCTAAATACCGAAGAGCGCTGATAAAACTCAGAAAAATCATAGGAGAAGAATTATGAATACAAGAAAAACGGAACAAAAATTTTCCACTCTTCTTCAAAAGGTTACGCCGGACCCTTATGATAGCCTGAGAGAACGGTATATGTTCGAAGATACCCCCGCCTCCCTCTTAACAGAAAATAATCTGAACCCGGCGCGGCAGCGTTTTCATCCGCACAGACACTGGAGAGTTTTTGCAGCTGGTATCCCTTCCGCAGCAGCCGCAGTCTTTTGTCTGTGGCTGGTCGGCACCACCTTCTATCTTCCGGACTCTATCGTTACCGTGGATGTGAATCCCAGCGTCTCTCTCGAATTGAATTCCAGAAATAAAGTTCTCTCCGTCACTGCCCTGAACGAAGACGGTGAGACGATCCTGGAAGGTATGGATCTGAAAGGTACCGACGTGACGGTTGCCATCAACGCGCTGATCGGCGCTATGCTTCAAAAAGGGTATCTGAACGATCTGGAAAACTCCGTTTTACTAGGCATTTCCGGCAAAAATGAACAGACCAGTGAAAAACTGCAGACAGAACTAATGAACAGCACCTGGCATGCTTTTTCTGACAACAGCCTTGATGGCGCTGTCCTCAGTACACTGATCGACACTACCGCCTCAGATGTAGAAGAGGTACAGGTAAAATACGGTATTTCACAAGGCAAGGCCACTCTGGCCGTCGAGCTGGCCTCCCAAACCTCCAGCCTGACTGCGGATGATGTGGCGCAAATGTCAGTCAATGAAATAAATCTCCTCATTTCGTCAAAAAACTATGCCCTGACTGACTTTTCCTCCGAAGGCACCGCCAGCAGTGAAGCTTATATCACAGCAGAAGAGGCACAGGCACTCGCCTTTGAATACAGTTCCAAAAATGAGGAAGAAGCCCGGTATATTCAGGTAGCAATGGATTATAATACAGGCATTGTTACCTATGAAGTAGATTTTTATATCGATTCTTTCAAATACGAATATGAGATGAACGCCACGACCGGCGAGCTGCTGGAATGGGAGGTCGAATGGAAAAACGAGGAGCTGCTCGCCATAGAACTGGAAGAGCTGGAAAAAAGCCAGAACATCTCCGGGATTGGCGAAGAGGCAGCATTTGAGATTGCATTAGAACACGCGGGTGTGGATGCATCCGAACTTATATTCCAGTCCACAGCTCCTGCCTGTGAGGATGGGCAGGAATTTTATGAGATTGAATTTTACACGGATAAATATGAATACGAATACAAAATCGATATCATAACTGGTGAAATCCTCGAGTACACATACAATAATGCGGCCTATGAAAGCAGTCATGGCAGTTAAAGTGTACTGCAAAATAATTTTCAAAAATCTTTTCAGGACATGCAATAAAACATGTCTCTGCTGCATTATATTAATGAACAGCAACAGAAAACCAGACAAAAACCAAAAAAAGGAGGAAAACACATGAATAAGAAATTTTGGAAGAAAACGATTGTTACTTTATTGTCAGCTGCTATGATGCTTTCATGCGTCATCACCTCTTCGGCCGCAACGGTTTCACCGAAAAAAATCTCCATCAAAAGCACCGTCACCTCCATGACAGTGGGCGAAACACTTGAACTCGACAGCAAGATCACTCCGGCAAAAGCCAAAGTAAAAGACAGTAATATCGTCTGGACCAGCAGCAATACTTCTGTTATCAAGGTACTGGAAAAAAATGACGATGATACCAAAATCAAAGCAGTAGGCACGGGAACAGCCACAATTAAAGTAAAGATCAAAGGATCGGGCATCAGCTCTTCTATAAAAATTACTGTCAAAAACGCTTCTGCTGATACCAGCGGCACTGCTTTGTATAAGAGCTATAAGGAAACAATTGCCTCTTACAAAAAACAGTTGAAGGAGGTCTATTCCTCAATAAAGGAAACTACGCCAGCCACCACCCTGGTTGAACTGCGCAAGCAAATCAAAGATTTTGAATATCAGTTTGAAACCATCGAAGACAAACTCGATACGTTGGAAGATAAGATTGAGCGCAAATACAAGGCCGGAAAGCTTACCGGAAATCAGTACCGGAAGCTGGACGCAAAAATTGAAAACGCTGAGGATTATGCGGACAAGGCAGAGAAGTATCTGGAATATAAATTCGGCGATGACTGATCGGATGTTTATCGGTATTTTCCCGTGACTTTGTAATTTCCGAGGTCAGGAACAGGAACACAGGTGTTCCGTTCCTGACTTTGAGTTTTTTGTATCATCCTGTGATTTGAGCGACAAAACTGATTTACGGATTGTTTCGCGCTTCCGACTTCCACTGATTCAGCTGGCTGTAGATGTAAGCAAAATCCGGCGTTCCCATCAGATCATACGGAGTCGCCTGATATACATAGTAGTTCAACCAGTTTGTATAAAGATTGTTTGCGTGAGACCGCCACATCAGCAACGGCTTATTGTCCGGATTATCATCGGTATAGTAATTTTTCGGTATATCAATCGGCAGATTTTTAGAAAGATCGCGATGATATTCCCCGTCTAAAGTGACCCGATCATACTCGGGATGTCCCATGACAAAGATTTTACGGCCGCCATCCGCCATAGCAAGAAACAATCCTGCTTCATCGGATTCAGCAAGAATTGTGATTTCCTTCACCTTCCGAATCTCTTCGATCGGGACTTCGGTATGACGGGAGTGCGGCGCAAGAAACATATCGTCAAAGCCGCGTACAAGAGGAATCTTACGGTTTTTCACGCGATGCCAGAACAGACCGAACATCTTTTTATCCAAAAGCCGTTTCTGCAGGCCGAAGTGATGATACAGCCCTGCCTGTGCTGCCCAGCAAAGGTAAATTGTAGAAGTGACATGTGTATCTGTCCAGTCCATGATCTCAGTCAGCTCCTGCCAGTAATCAACTTCCTCAAATTCCATCATTTCTACCGGAGCACCGGTAATGATCATTCCATCAAAACGTCGGTCACGAATTTCAGAAAATTCTACATAAAATTTATTCAGATGGCTCATCGATGTATTTCTGGACTCATGGGAGACCACCTTCACAAAAGTGACTTCTACCTGCAGCGGTGTGTTCGAGAGAGAGCGCAGCAACTGAAGCTCTGTCTCCTCTTTCAATGGCATCAGATTCAAAATAGCGATATGGATCGGCCGGATATTCTGATGTACCGCCAGATTCTCATCCATAACAAATATATTTTCCCGTTCCAGTATTTCTTTGGCCGGCAGATCTTTCTGAACTCTAATTGGCATTCGACTCGTCCTCCTCTTTCGTATTCCTGTCATTCATACCCCTATCATCCGCAGTACCTGTTATAGAAACCGCTTCTGAAATGCCGCCGGTATTTGCGGCAATATCTGTCTTTTCCGCGGGACTGTTTTCCTCAAGCTGCAGGAATTCTTCCTCAGACAGGATCGGTATCCCCAGCTCTTTCGCTTTTTTATTTTTTGTGGAATTTGACGCAGTATCGTTGTTGATCAGATAATCTGTCTTTTTGGTAACACTCCCCGTCACCTTACCACCACGTTCTTCGATATAGGCTTTTAACTCATTCCGGTTTGCAAAATGCTCTACCGTTCCCGTAACCACAAATGTTTTCCCGGCCAGGCTCTGTACAGAGCGTTCCACCTGAGGTTTTTCCAGCCTCAGCTCCTTCAGGAGTGCTTCCAGTATCTTCTGATTTTCCTCATCCGCAAAATAGTCCGCCACGGACGCGGCTATCACGTCGCCAAGACCTTCAATCTGAGAAAGCTCTTCCACTGCAGCATGAGAAATCCGTTTCAGATCGTAATCAAAATACCGGCAGATCAACTTCGCGTTTGCCACTCCGATATTCGGAATGCCAAGTCCGTATAACAGCCGCGGAAGGGTAGTCTCTCTTCCTTTTTCCGTACTCTGTATCAGATTCGCGTAGGATTTTTCACCAAAGCCTTCCATCGCTACGATCTCATCCCGATAGTCAGACAGATGAAAAACATCCGCAAAAGCATGAATAAACCCATGACCGATAAATTTCTCCAGTGTCGCTTCGGAAAGGCCTTCAATGTTCAATGCATCGCGGCTGACCAGAAGAGTAAAAGCCTTGATCTTCTTTGCGCTGCAGCGCTCATTTGTACAATACAGAGTCTCAATGCCATTCGCATTTTTTATCTCTGTCGCCCCACCGCAGGCCGGACAGACCTTCGGAATCTCAATGCTGTCACTTCCAGTCAGGTTCTCCGCAATTTGCGGAATGATCATATTTGCCTTATATACTGTGATC
>JAJBVF010000303.1 GCA_020859965.1 Clostridiales bacterium | reverse complement strand
ATTTCCGCCTTTCTACCCCACTCCATCGCCGGGGTCTATATCAGATTCGTTGTTATCAGGTTCCATTTTCTTCATCGCTGTATCATATGTAATGCCGCCCTTTGTGTTCTCCGCCTTGCTCTTTTCGCAGTACGTCCAGAAGACACCAAACATTGCCGCCGGAACACCGATCAGCGCATACAGGGCAGATAGATCATATCGTGTGAACATCACCCACTCAGAGTAAATTATGATCTCAATGCACACAGCAAAAATCAATATCATCATAGCTTTGCTCCATGCAGGTTTCTTCCAATCCCGGCGTAATCCCAGCTGAATCTCCCGGTCTCGCACCTTCTTTTTCAGTTCGATCGCTTCCTGCTTTTCGTCCAGCTCTTTCAACCTGCTCTCATAATCCGCAGGCTTACGTGGCATAAATGGTTTCATTCAAATGCCTCCTTACAAAAAATCGTTTTTCTCTTCACGCTCCCGGTACACACGTTTGATGTTCTCAATCGCCAGTGTAGCCCGGTTGTTTTTGTATTTCGGATGATTCTCGCAATAGTGCTCGTATTCATCCATCGTGACCATGATTTCGTTAAAGTCTTCTTTTGTATGCTCCAGCTTGCGGATGAGTTCCAGATTAAAGTCCAGAATCTTTTCCCGTTGCCTGTCAGCGTTCCGATCATCCTCAATCCGTTCCCGCTCGTCCAATCGGTGCGTGATGTCAGCCTGAGATTTCTTCACACTTTCCAATTCCTGCATGACTTCTCCGTTGATTGCTTTACCGATTGCTTTACCCAATGCTTTCCACGGATTGATTTTGATTGGCGATATCTCTACCAGTCCGGAAGCAATCAGCAGGATCGCCGCCGCCCATCCGGGGCTTGATGCTATAATTTCTGCAATATCTGATAATGTCATTGGTATCTCACCCCTTCCGGTGGTTTGTCTGATTATTCACCAGCATTTTCTTCCGGTTCCGCAACCATCCAGTACAGCGTGTTCATCTGGTCAGAGGTGAGATTGCCGGAGCAAAATTCATCCTCTGTTACGGTAAACACGTCAATCTCTTCCTCGATTGTGGCAATGTCTTTGATTTCCTCCAGAAATTCCGGGAACTTTTCTTTTGGTACCGTCGTATATTCCGTACCGTTCGGCATCTGCTTCTTTTCACCGTATTTCTGGATCGCATCATTTTTGATATTCCGGTACTCTGTCGATGCCTCATTCATCTTCCGCAGGTTCCGCATGATAGCATAGCCGAGACGGCCTTTTTCTTTCAGCGTTCCAAGCAGGTCTACGCTCTGTGTGATTTCTTCATTGTTCATTTTGATGTTCATAGATTTTATCCGCCTTTCTGTTGTGTTTTATCCGATTCAGACGCCGGATTATGCCGCCGACGCCTGTAATTCATTGAGTTGTTTTGTCAGGGATGCGATCGTCGCGTTCGCGTCTGACAGTTTCGTTTCCAGCTCCGTGATACGTGATTCGTGATCGCTGATATTGTTCACGCATTTCTGTATCATGTGGATTTCCAGACCATGCAGTTCACCGTATGCGAGACTGTACCGTACTGTACGTCCATCATAAGTCGGAGTCTCTAATTGATCCCAACATAATGCAGCGAAGGTTGTCGAATCTAAGCCCACCTCTGCGCACGCTGTCTCTACCTCTTGTGCGATTAATCCGCAATGGACTCTGTCGTGATTGTCGTTTGGACGATAGTTACGCCACATATAATTAACGCCGCGCAATAGCATAAACAGTTGTTCATAACGTTCATCGATATCCACAATGTTTGTTTTCTCATTTGCGTCGGATGTTTGTATAGAGGAATTCGATGCATAAACGTTTTTCCATCTGTATCCACTCGTTCCCAAATTGCCAACCGCGTCTGAATTTAAGCGGAAATTTCCTTCTGACGTAAATATGGCAGAATAGCCACTGGATGATGTCAGATATACGCCATAGCCGCTAAGTGTCGTTTGATAACTTGTGCTGCCTGCCGTCCATGCTCCACTACTGGAAATCCCCACAACGCCAATGGATTTTGTATTACTCCATAACCCAAAGCTTCCATCCGCATTAAGATATAAACAGCCCGTTCCATTGGAAGTCTGCACAACAACTTGGCTATTGGTTGTGCGGGATGACGATCCTACGGTTATATTTGAGCTTGGAACCGCAACACTACTATTTGCTGTCAGATTACCTGAAACCGTGGTAGCACCGGATAAAGTAATAGTACTCCCTTTTACGGTTGTCGCATAAGTTGTGTTCCCAACTGTTAATGCTCCAGTTGAAGCATGATATAATACATCGCAAGAAAGCGTATTATCATATATCCCCATGCCACCAGATTTCAAATAAATCGACATGTAATTGTCTGAATTTCGCATCATAAGAGAACAATCAGTTGTTCTCGAGCTAGAACCAATAGTAACATTGGAAATTGGAATAGAAACACTACTATTAAAAGTGGCTGCGCCGGTGACATCGAGTGTTGATTTTAGCGATAATTTATTCCCGGTTATCGTTCCTGCGCTTAAAGTGCCGCCAAACAAATAATCAAATGAACCATAATTGATATTTGTCTGAACCAACACAGATTCATCCAAGTGCGCCACACCGTTAACATACATTCCGCTGGATGTATCAATTATGAGTACGTCACGAGTGTATAGGGTCGCTGCTCCTTCACCGTCTGCCGTAACTCCTGTGAAACTGATGGTTTTACTCCCAATTGATATATCCACACCATTTATTGATAAAACGCCATCGCGAATATCTATGTAATCACCGCTTGAACCATATTGTCGTATTCCATCTATACCAATATACGTTCCTACATCTGTCCCATCAATCGAGGATAAGCCGCTGTATAACGCACTATCCAGTGTCCAATCACCAATTTTTCCATTAGTGGCTTCGAAATAGCCGTCTACACGCATACCGTTTTCTGCATCGACCACAAAAATTTGGATTAGATTTTCCTGTACGACTTCTTGTATCTGGCTTATGATTTCATCTAACGAATCGCCCGCAATAGTTGCATATAAAGTGTCATATAATTTCCAAGTGGTGCCATTTGAATAGTATATATATACTTCGCCTGTTTCGCCGATAATTGCATCAATATAATATTGCCCGGTATAGTCGGATGCCGACAGACCGACATCATCCGGACTTCCATATCCTGCGACAGTGACCTCATAATCCAAAGCCGGATATGAATTTATCAGCTCGACAATTCTGTCATCTATAGATGCCATAATCGTATCTACGTACATGGACACGTCATCCAGGCTAAATGATGTAGCACCTACATCACCAGAAAAGCTTCCGCTTTTCGCAACCATTTTTCCGCTCGAATCAACGGTAAACATTCCATCTCCAATATTGATGGATCCACCTTCTAACGTAAGCCCTGTAATAGTCCCAGTCGCAGTTATATCCTGAGCAAACAGATTTAAAACATTTATTTCATTCGCAGTAATAGTTCCGGCCGCTATTTGGTCGGCAGTGATGCTTTTTGCGACGATCACAGAACCATCAATATAATTTTGATATTTTTCATCTGTTAGCTGAGAAGATGTAAGGCTCTCGGATGTAGCATTTATTGCGTAATACAGTCCATCTGCTCCTTGCAGGACAAGCGAATCAGCAACAATCGTATTTGCAACAATGCAATCACCGTATATCGTTACGCCTGATAGCGTCCCGGTTATATGACCATTTACAATAGTGACATCGGTCAACACTCCGACGTTCGCAAACAGTGTTCCTACTGATTCTACTTCCACGTTTGCCAAATCGATCTGCGCATACTTTGCCATCAGTCCGGTGATGTCTGCATAATCAATTTCTGCTTCCCCGGCTATCAATTTATTAACAGCAGCCTCGCCAATAATTGCGCTTGCAATGTTTGCGTATTTAGTATCAAGTCTGCTTATATTTGCATTCGCCGCATCCAGCTCTTTTATCGTTGCATAAATTAATTCTGCTTCAGTTGCTGACAGATATGTTGTCTCAACAGTTCCGATTCTGGCAGATACAGCGTCCAGCTCCCCATTCACTGTCACAATGTTCCCCGAAATAGTTGTCAGGGAATTTGTCAGCGATGTTGTCGTAGTAGTTGTGGATCCATCCTCGCCTATCGATGTCTCAATCACCACAACGCCATCTGATGTCACGCCATAAACATAATATCCGTTTATCGTTCCATCCGAATTTGTGATCTCTTCAAACGCATTTGCAGCCGCTTCCAGTTTTGATTGCAGTTCTTCCCATGTAAGAGTCGTATTTGACAGCTCGCATTCATTTTCCCATGAATTACCTGGATATTCTTTCAGCTTCACAATCCGCTGTTT
>JAJBVF010000120.1 GCA_020859965.1 Clostridiales bacterium | reverse complement strand
TGTCTATTCTGAACACCTCCATATACAATATGGCTGACACTTTTTTTGTAAGCCAGCTCGGTACTTCCGCCTCCGGAGCCGTAGGGATCATCTACTCGGCCATGTCGCTGATTCAGGCGTTTTCGTTTATGATTGGGATGGGTGCGGGCAACTGCATTTCCCGGCTGCTTGGGAAAAACCAGACAGAGGAAGCGAAGCGATATGCATCGGTCGCCTGGTTTACCGGGTTTGCGCTGGGGTGCGTAGTATCATTTCTCGGCATGACACAGATGGAGCCGATCGTCATGCTGCTCGGATCTACGGAGACGATTGCCCCTTACGCGGCGGATTACGCACGCTTTATTTTCCTTGCCGCTCCATTTATGATGTGTTCCTTCATTATGAACAACCTGCTCCGCTTTCAGGGGCTGGCAGTCTATTCCATGGTCGGTATCACGATCGGCGGCGTTCTGAATATGATCCTGGATCCGATCCTCATTTTCGGGTTCGGTATGGGAACGATGGGTGCCGGCGTCGCTACCGGTTTTTCCCAGTTTGTCAGCTTTTGCATTCTTCTGTTCATGTGCAATACGCACAAGGACGCGATTCACATCACGCCGCGCAATTACCGGCCGTCCCTGCACATTTACGGGCAGATTCTCTATACCGGCGCGCCCTCGCTCGCGAGACAGGGAATTGCCAGTATTTCCTCTGTGATGCTGAATTCCATCGCCGGACAGTACGGCGACGCAGCAGTCGCAGCGATGTCGATCGTATCGCGTTTTACCATGTTTATCAATTCCGTGATCATCGGCTTCGGACAGGGCTTTCAGCCGGTCTGCGGCTTTAATTTCGGTGCAAAAAAATACGACCGTGTCAAACGGTCTTTCTGGTTCTGTGTGAAGGTCATGACGACCACGCTCATTATCCTCTGCGCCATCTCGCTGTTGTTTTCCGGTCATATCATCGCGCTTTTCCGCAGAGACGATGCGGAAGTCATCGCGATCGGCACGTTCGCGCTCCGCGCCCAGCTGATCACGATGCCGCTCTGGGGCTACTATATCATGTGCAATATGTTTTCCCAGTCCATCGGCTACGGTTTCCGCTCTTCGATCATCTCCTGTGCAAGGCAGGGGCTCTTCCTGATCCCTGTCCTTGCTATCCTGCCGCGCTTTTTCGGACTGCGCGGACTGCAGCTTGCCCAGCCGCTCTCCGATATCCTTGCATTTTTGCTGGCATATATACTGGCGAGCGGAATTCTAAAGGAAATGGATCGGTCAGATACTCCGACGCAATCATAGCCGTATCTGACCCTCGCCTCAACCGCACTCTGTTTTGCCCAAACAAAATGCGAGTTACTGCTGCCAAGGTCTGTTCCCCACGGACAGATGACAGATAACCGGAGCCTGTCAATGTCTCCCGACCGTCTTTCGTCTCCCGCCTGGCTTCAGCTCTCCTCTTCGCGCAGCATGTCCTCCACATATTTCGGCAGCATAAATGCCCCTTTGTGCAGGTTCGGCGTATAATATCTCGTCTCGATGCCGTAGGATTCCCAGCGGGCGCCGTCAAAATCGTGCAGAGGGTGATATTTCTTGGATGCAAAGCCAAACAGCCAGTATCCAGAAGAACAGGTCGGAATGTGTGCCTGGTACACGCGGCTGACCGGGAAGCTGTGGCTGGCCTTGTTGTGCATCATGCGGCAGGATTCTTCATCCCCTTCGTAGAACGGGCTGCCATGCTGATACACCATGATACCGTCTTCCTTGAGCGCACGGTAACAGTTCCCGTAAAATTCCCTGGTAAACAATCCTGCCTTATGTCCGAGCGGATCGATCGCATCGTTGATGATCAGGTCGTACTCCGCCTGCTTTGTCCGCAGAAATTTCAGGCCATCGATATGATAAAACCGCACACGCGGATCGTCCAAGCTAACAGCAGTATCCGGGAAAAACTCACGGCAGACCTCGACAAACCGCTGATCCGGCTCTGTGACGTCGATGCACTCAATCCCGTCATACCGTTCCAGCATCCGTAGCACGCCTCCGTCGCCGCCGCCGAGCACCAGCACATTTTTGACGTCCGGATGCACTGCCATCGGAACATGCACGATCATCTCATCGTAGATAAACCCATCTTTTTCAGAGAATACGATTTTCCCGTCCGAGCTCAGGAAAAGTCCCAGCTCGTCCGATTCAAAAACATCAATCCGCTGAAATTCCGTCTGTTCTCCAAACAGCTGATTCTTTACCTGCACAGACATCTTTACCTGTTCTGCATGGTAATCCGAAAACCAAAGATCCATAGCCATATTCCTTTCTTCACTCATTACGCCCACGCGTTTTCAACCTGTCCTCTGTAAATCGAAAGTTCTGCTCCCTTCATTCCTGCAGCGGAGCACTTTCTCTTCTCAGTCCTTCCATACCTGCCGCTCATCCTTGAGCACATTCAGGTATTCCACCTGCGGATCTTCTGTCCCCTGCAGGGAGCAGCCCTTTTCCTTCGCATAAAGAATGTATTCGATAATGTCCTGCGTAATCATCTCGCCCGGCGCAAGAATCGGAATGCCCGGCGGATAACACATGACAAATTCCCCGCAGGTCCTGCCCACCGTCCTCCGGATTGGCAGATAATCCTTTTCCGCATAAAACGCCGCCTGCGGCGATTCAATAACGATCGGATTGATATATTCAGAATCCAGCATTTTCGCGGAACTCTTGGAATAGCGGCGTTTGATATCAAAAAGGGCTCCCACCAGGCGCTCGATATCCTGGATCCGGTCTCCGATGGAAATATAGGCCATGATATTTGTCAGGTCGCCAAGTTCGATCTGAATGTCATACTCATCGCGCAGCAGATCATAGACTTCTATGCCCGCCAGTCCGATGTCGCGCGTGTAAACAGAAAGCTTGGTCACATCAAAATCATAAATACTGTCACCGTTGATCATTTCCCGCCCATATGCGTAATAACCGCCTATATCATTGATCTCCGAGCGGGCGTACTCCGCCATCTCCATGACCTTCGCAAACGCTTCTTTTCCCCGGAGCACCAGATTACGCCTGGAAATATCCAGGCTTGACATCAGCAGATAGGACGCGCTGGTCGTCTGTGTGAGGTTGATCACCTGATGCACATATTCCCAGTTTACATGCTCACCGGTCAGAAGCAGCGAGCTCTGTGTCAGGCTGCCGCCGGATTTGTGCATGGAAATGGCCGCCATATCCGCGCCGGCCGCCATCGCGCTGACTGGAAGATTTTCTCCAAAATAAAAGTGTGTCCCATGCGCTTCATCCGCAAGCACCATCATCTCATATTTGTGAGCCAGCTCTACGATCGAGCGGATATCCGAACAGATCCCATAATAGGTCGGATTGTTGATCAGAACCGCTACCGCGCCCGGATTGTCAAGAATCGCCCTCTCAACCTCCGACACCTTCATGCCAAGTGAGATACCAAGCTTCGGCTCCACTTCCGGATTCACATAGACCGGAATCGCCCCGCAGAGTACCAGTGCATTAATCACACTCTTATGTACATTGCGCGGCAGAATGATCTTGTCTCCCGCATGACAGACCGACAGCACCATGCTCTGCACCGCAGAGGTCGTGCCGCCCACCATAAAAAACGCGTGCGAAGCACCAAAGGCCTCTGCAGCCAGCTGCTCCGCTTCTTTGATTACCGAGATCGGCTGGCACAGATTGTCCAGCGGCTTCATGGAATTCACATCAATGCCGACACACTTTTCCCCGAGGAAATTCACCAGTTCCGGATTCCCACGGCCTCTCTTATGTCCCGGAACATCAAAAGGAACCACTCTTCTTCTTTTCAGTCTTTCCAGTGCCTCGTAAATCGGCGCGCGCGATTGCGATAATGTACTCATGGGTAATTGCTCCCTTCTTTTCTCTCATAATCCTTTCAGCCTAAAGAAAAAGCAGGTGAACGAATCACCTGCTCTGCGTATCAACCCACATTTTGCCCCGGAATCCTTTCCATCATCACGGAAATTCCCGACAGACATCAG
The DNA here is from genome assembly GCA_020859965.1 of Clostridiales bacterium. GTDB lineage: Bacteria > Bacillota > Clostridia > Lachnospirales > Lachnospiraceae > Choladousia. The sequence continues at coordinate 358 of JAJBVF010000120.1, read as the reverse complement.
ACAGACAGTAGAAAATCCTTCTCCGTCATCTGCCATTTTGAAATGCGCAACAAGCATGAGCTTCGCCCACAGCCATTTATCCTGCTTTGCAGCTTCTGTTTTCGACTACTGTCGTCAAAACTCATACCGTTCACCTCACTTTATGGACATATCTGAAATATTTATGCAATAACATCTGCTACTATACTGATGTTCACCAATACCCGCGGAAAAGCCCGGATGCTGCGGATTTTTCCACATGTCACAATATCATCATTATACTAATATACCTGAAAAAATCAATAGTTAATTTGTTTTAGGATTGCGGGAATGCAACAGCACGGAACAATCCGCAGGTATCATCACAGCATCCCTGTTC
>JAJBVF010000307.1 GCA_020859965.1 Clostridiales bacterium | reverse complement strand
CTCCTCCGCAGGCTACCACAACTATTAAGGCGGCCTGAACGCGTGGTGGGGTGTGCAGGAACTCACGTTCATCGTGAACGGAACGGCGGCGGCGGACGCCGCCCATACCGGAGCGGACACCTATTCCCAAATGAACGTCTCTTCCTCCTACCATGTGGATGGAGCGCACGTCAATGTGGTCATCGGGGACAACCTGCTCTTCAGCAAGGAACAAAGCTTCTCCCTGTCCCTGGTCAACCTGGACTCGGACACCGTCATTGATCCGGACGGTTCCCTGTGGGACCTGACCAGCATCGACCCCACGCTGAAGGGCCGCACGGACCTGGTCACGGATACCAGCTTCACGGTTTCCGGCGACGGGCTGCACCTGATCTTCAACGGCAAGGTCAACATCAACGCCGTGAAAGCCCTGCGCGGAGAAGAAGCCTCCCGCATTGCCAACACGCTGTGGTCCTCCGTCCGGGTGGTGGACAGCTTCGCCCATACGGCGGCTTCCCAACTGGATTTCCGCGGACCGGGCAGGCGCAACATCTGGTTCTCCGGGCTGGGGGACTTCATGAACGTTTCCTCCGCCACGGGAGCCTCCGGCTTTGACTACAAGGGCGGCGGTTATGCCGTAGGCCTGGACTACGCCTGGACGAAAAACTGGATATCCGGCGCGGCCTTCGGCCAGACCTTCGGTTGCTTCCACTCCGCGGACAAGCAGTTCAAGGCGAACCAGGACGGCCTGATGCTGGCCCTCTACCAGCGTTACCACCGCGACCTGCTCCGAGGAAACAGCGTGGACATTGACGGCTACTTCACCTACGGCCGCATGGACAACGATGCGGACGGCACGCTGGGCGGCAGACCCGCCACCGCCTCCTGGAACGATGACGTGTACGGCTTCGGCCTGAAGGGAACCTGGAACATCCGCCTGAGCAGCACGGATGTGCTGAAACCCTTCGCAGGCATTGAATTCCTGCACGGCTCCAAGGGATCCTTCGGGGAGCATTCCGGTTCCGGCACCGCTTGGTACCAGGACGGCTCCGTGCAGAACTGGAGCATCCCCGCCGGCGTCACCTGGCAGAAGCAGATCGCCGTCGGCAGGGGCCAGTACCTGCTGCCGCAGATGACGGTTGCCTACGCCGGAGACGTCTCCCGCCGCAACGCTTCCGTGAAAACGGACGCCTTCGGCACGCCCTTCCGGGTAGACGGCGTCCATCCGGGACGCCACGCCCTGATCGTCCATGCGGGGCTGAACTGGGTCATTTCCAGCGCCTGGAGCGCCGGAACCTTCTACCATCTGGAACAGAGGGAACACATGACCAACCAGAGCGTTAACGCCACCGTGCGCTATTCGTTCTAAACGTTCTTCCCATTCGGAAACATTCCGGAGGGAATCCACCGCGGATTCCCTCCGTTTTTTCGGCAGGCTTCCCACATTCCACAGGAAATTCTTGACTCCACAGCCCTCTTGCCGCTTAATTCTTCCACTTCACGTGCCGTCGTGGCGGAATGGTAGACGCGCTCGACTCAAAATCGAGTTCCAAAAGAGTGTGGGTTCGAGTCCCACCGGCGGTACCAATAAATAAACCCTGAAAGCTTAATGCTTTCAGGGTTTTCTTTTATCAGTTAACAGCTCTCGGTTAAGAAGCAGAAAACTGAATGCAATAATTTCCAGAAGAAACACTCGTGTGTTTATATAGATATAATTTCTGAAACTTTTTCCGGAACACTATATCTATAAATAAAATCATCAGTAATTACATACTTTATATTAAAAATTATTCTACTGTAATTTTCCAATATTCGCCCTCGCGATGTAATTTTACATGCAACAAATGAACTAGTCTTTCTGCTTCCCTGCAAAAATCTCCTACAATATCGTCATGGGATTCTCGTTGTTGAAGATGCCACCAATGGTATTCCATTTCCGGAATCAATCCAAATTCATCCACCCCTGTATAGTTTCCAAGTAAATCTGATAAATGCTGAAGCATGTCTTTTTCAGATTCTACTCCTCCTTTCAAACCACAGACAACATCTTGAAGACATCCAAGACAATAAAGCCTAACGGCATCCTTGCCTTTTGGAGGAATTATTCTGGCGGCTGAGGCAAATGCTCGGAGATCGTCCTTCAACTCAAAATAATTAATTGAAGGCTCTCCAAAATGCGAACTCAACAAAAACAGGGCTTCGTCCATTTCTTCGCCCAGGGAATTATGTAAAGAATTAATTGCCCATTTCACATAATCATTTAAATCTTCCAAAAAGACTCCTTCAAAGGCCAGTACCTGCTTGCTTGTTGGCCGTGCAAGGAGAGCTTCAATCATGTTTTTTTCAATCTTTGCCATTAATTAATTCTTTTTATTATAAAGCCATAACTCCTCCTACAATAGCACCAATTGGGACAGTACCGATTTCCTCCGGTAATGCAATTTGAGGCCCCAATTGTCCACCAATGAGAGCAGCTAGCACTCCTGCAAATGCACCTTCCCAAAATGCATCCCATCCACTGCCAACCGGTTCTTGCACAGGCCCAGGATCCGAAATTAGAACTTGAAATGGTCCAGGATCAGTAAGCAACGCCACTTCGTCTATCCATTCACGTACTACTTCCAATTCAGGATGTATCGTAATGAATTTATTATTAATTATTTTATAGAAATAATCTTAGTGCAGTTCACCGCATTTAACCTAGCTTTCAAAAATTCCGTACGATGGTTATCCCATGGTTCTTTTGTACCATACTTTCTCCAATAATCTGTAAAATCTCTTTCACGACGTGTTTTGGATGCCGTGAACCATTGGAAAAATCTTTTTATATTCTCTTGACAACACTCTCCAAAGGAACACGATTTGACAGTAGGATGTTTTCCATCAAATGGACCTCTTTCTATTAAACCAAGTAAATCAACAAGCTTGACCGAATTATTGAGAATCATTCTATAAACATTATTCCCTATCTTTTCAGCAATAGGATATCTATTGATCCACCTGCCGTCAGCTGAATTGTAATGACGATAATTATAATAGGCGAGAGTAAGTTCCTCATCACAATATTCGCTACTCCACTGCATAGGTTGAATCACATCTCCTGTCCATGCCTTTTCCCTGGAGAGGAGCTTATGGACGGAAACAGACTATTTGCGGACAAGGGAAAATATCTCGGGAAAAAGTACGGAAAGTTCAGAGTGAGGAAGGAGATTCGCTCTTGGATGATCGGACAGGGATTGACGATAAACTCCGGAAAGTTTTCCGTAGTTGTTGTCCAGGAAGTATACCCGGCATCCGGCAAGCAGACCTGCAATGCAGATGTGCAGACGGTCTGAAATGACGATGTCCAATTCCTTCAGAATAGAGAGAAGGCCCCCTATTAGAAAAGCCTGCTCGGCAGAACCGTCGCCCCAGCCATTCCAAAGATCGGAAATATCACGTCCCAGGATCAATTCCGCAGGCAGGGCGCTCTCCTTGCCCCGGCGCGGCAGAAAAGCCCCCTGCTGCCAGTAATTTTCGCGGAATGCGCAGAAAGAAGATTCCTGCACGGATTCCCGGATTTTTTCCAGGAGGGAAACCGCCCATGGTTCCGGACAAGCGGGAGTTCCCTTTTCTTCCAGGATAAAAGACGGCAAGGAATTAGGGCAGAAGTAAAGAGCCATGTCGTCCGCCGGGAGAAATTGCGCCCGCTCATTGAGCGAAAGGCAATAATCCAGGGAACGCTGTTCCCGGCAAAAGACCAGGTGCCTTTCATCAAAGGAACGAATAAGAGAATCTACCTGATAAAAGCTGTGCGGGAGGATAATGCACCGTTCCACTGAGCGGGCCGTCAGTTCCTCTTTCTGCTCATCCAGAGAACCGTAAAAGGACACGAACCTTCCGCCACCGCCATACACCACATGCCGATGAGGTTTTTCCTGCGCCGGCAGATGATGGCGACGGAAAAACTGCCGCGTGGCGATGTCAATAAGCAAATCTCCTATGTTGCCATGGTTGGCGCAATATTGAAATCCACCCAGTTTAATGAGAGCAGGAAGAATGGAAATGGATTCAGGCATGCGGTATGATTTCAAAAAATTCGTTAAGAGTGCCCAGGCAATCCCTGGAAGAAACGTGTGGCACTTCCAGTCCCATCTTGCGCCAGACGCAGATCTGGTGGAGAAGCTCCGTTCCGGAGCCTTCGCAGATGTTATGGAATCCGTTGACGAATAATCGTTTAATTGGAATATTCATAATTGTATAGGAATTGCAATGAATAAGGAAAAGAGATGGTCCATGCTCCTGACGAATATGGCGAATCCGGACGTGCTGAATCTCTCGTTGTGCGGTTAAAAAATGAGCTGCATGCAGCGACGCCTGCTCCATTCGGAGCATCCATGAC
>JAJBVF010000321.1 GCA_020859965.1 Clostridiales bacterium | reverse complement strand
GATGATGCTGCCCGGACTGATCTATCTGCTTATCAACAATTATATCCCAATGACAGGATTGGTACTGGCATTTAAAAAATATAATGTGCGGGATGGCATTTATGGCAGCCCCTGGGTTGGACTGGACAATTTTAAGTATCTGTTCCAGACAAAGGATGCCTGGATTATCACAAGAAATACGATTCTGTATAATCTGGTATTTATTGCTCTCGGTACGGTATGCGCGATTGCCGTAGCGGTTTTTTTAAATGATATGGTGGCAAAACGGGCAAAAAAAACATATCAGACTATCATTCTTCTGCCGTATATGATTTCGATGGTTGTAGTCGCTTACCTGGTAAACGCATTTTTGGCGTCTGATAATGGTTTTATCAACAATTATATTCTGGAACCGCTGGGGCTGGAGCCGATCTCTTTTTACTCGACACCCATTTTCTGGCCGTTTATTCTGGTATTCATCAATCTGTGGAAAGGAGTAGGCTACAGCTGTATTATGTATCTGGCAAATCTGGGCGGAATTGATCCCGGATATTATGAAGCAGCGGCACTGGACGGTGCGACCAGATGGCAGAGATTTACCAATATTACGCTTCCCTGCCTGAAACCGACGATTATCACGCTGACGATTTTGTCAATCGGAAAAATGTTTTACTCCGATTTCGGCCTGTTTTATCAGGTCCCGATGCAGTCCGGCTCGTTGTTTAATGTCACACAGACGATTGATACCTATGTATTCTATGGCTTAATGAACAGCGGCAATATCGGTATGAGCGCGGCGGCAGGATTCTATCAGTCACTGGTTGGCTTTGTGCTGGTGCTTGGAACGAATGCTCTGGTACGCAAATACAGCAGCGAAAATGCGATGTTCTAAAAGGAGGGACAGGAAATGGTAGAAAACAGTAAAGGCTATAAGATCATGACACATACGATCATGATTCTGATCTGCATTATGGTAATCGCTCCCTTCCTGCTGCTGGTCTCTTCTTCTTTTACATCAGAAGCCAGCCTGGTCGCAGATGGGTATTTCTTCTGGCCGAAGGAATTCAGCATAGAGGCGTATCAGTATCTTTTGAGTGATTCCAGCGTATTTCGCGCTTATGGAATGACAATTCTTGTGACGGTTCTCGGTACTGTGCTTGGAGTTTCAGTGACAACGCTGCTTGCTTATCCGCTGTCCATGCAAAACCTGCCGGGACGGAATGTCTTCAACTTCCTGGTATTCTTTACCATGCTGTTTTCCGGCGGACTGGTTCCCAGCTATATGATGTGGACACAGATCTTCCATATAAAAAATACATTCTGGGCGCTCATTTTCCCGTCATTGCTGACGAACGGATTCAGTATTATGCTGATGCGCAGTTATTTTCAGTCCAATATACCTGTAGAAGTGCTGGAAAGTGCCAGAATCGACGGCGCGAACGAACTTTCTGTATTGATTAAAATCGTGATTCCCATGAGTCAGCCGATTCTGGCGACGGTAGGCCTGACCACCGCGATCACATACTGGAATGACTGGAACAACAACCTGTATTATATTACGGAGAGCAATCTGAATACCATTCAGGGACTTTTGAACCGTATGCTGACGAATGCGCAGTATCTGCAGAAGGCGGCAACGATGGGGAGTGTGGGAACTACCGCGCCGACCACCGCAATCCGTATGGCGATTGTTGTACTCGGCGTACTGCCGATCATCTGTGCATATCCGTTTTTCCAGAAATATTTTGTTAAGGGTATGAATATCGGCGCTGTGAAGGGCTGAGAAATCCGGATGGGATTTATCTTCTGGGCTGTTAATGGTGTGATTTATGTCTGAGAAAATGAAAACCGCTTAGAAAAGCTGCTTGCAGAAGGAGATACAGAAAATGGATACTTCAGAAAAAACAATAGAAAATTTGCTGTCGCAGATGACGTTAAAAGAGAAAATCGGTCAGTTGAATCAGGCGGGCTCCACTATGACATGCACGCTGCCCGGCTTTGAGGCAGACATCGACGGCTGGGTGACCCAGATGCTGGAGGGGCGTCTGAGCCAGGAAGAATTTGGCAGAAGAATTGCTATGTGTGAGGAAAATCTGCGGGAGGATGAAATCGCTTCCGGCAGCCTGGGAAACTTTGTGAACCTTTATGATGATGAAAAGGTGGCTGCGGTACAGAAGATTGCCTGTGAGGAGAGCCGTATGCATATCCCGCTGTTTATCGGGGTAGATGTGATGCGTGGATACCGTACGGTTTTTCCCACACCGCTGGCATTGTCCTGCAGCTGGGATCTTCAGGCGGTGCGGGAGAGCACAGCTGTGGCAAAACGGGAAGCTTATGTTTCCGGAGTAAACTGGACGTTTGGACCGATGCTTGATATTGCGCGTGACGCCAGATGGGGAAGGATCGTAGAGAGTCCCGGAGAGGATCCGTATCTTGCCTCCGAGATTGGGAAGGTACAGGTGGAAACGTTTCAGGAAGAAGAGGCGGATGGCTGCCGCCTGATGGCGACTGCGAAGCATTTTCTTGCCTATGGGGCGGCCAGCGGCGGACAGGATTACAATACCGTCGAGATATCCAGACATACACTGTATGATGTTTATCTGCCGCCATTTCAGGCAGCAATCGATGCCGGTGCAGGAGCGGTTATGAGCGCGTTTCATGATCTGGAAGGTACTCCCTGTACGATGAGCCGCTGGCTGCTGACAGATCTTTTGAGAAAGCAAATGGGGTTTGACGGATTTGTCGTGAGCGACGCGGAGGCTGTGAAGCAGTGCGTAGTGCATGGGACTGCGGCAGATGAGAGGGATGCTGCGAAAAAATGTCTGCTGGCTGGCGGAGACATGGATATGTCCTCACTGGATTACGTGCGGTATCTGGAAGAACTGGTGGAGAGCGGGGAAGTATCGGAAAAGGATATTGACCGTGCTGCCGGACGAGTGCTGAAAAAAAAGCTGGAGTTCGGCCTGTTTGATCGTGGATATCAGTATGATCCTGAAAAAATCCAAAAGACTGTTTTGTGCAGCGAGCATCGAAGAATTTCTCTGGAGGTTGGGAAGAAATCTGCTGTTTTGCTGAAAAACAATGGCGTTTTGCCGATCGGAAAGGAAGCAAAAAAAATCCTGATCATCGGAGAGCTGGCAGATGATAAGGATGCGCATATGGGGCCGTGGAGCTTTACCGGTGTAAAAGAAGCACAGGTGACCATTCTGCAGGGAATGAAAGATTGTGCGCCTGAGGAAACCGAAATCATTTACGCCAGAGGATTTGGAGTTAATGACGACAGATCCGGATTTGAGGAAGCGTTAAGTCTGGCACGGGAAGCGGATTTTGTGATTGCAGTAGCCGGAGAAACCGCTTTTATGAGTGGAGAAGCGGCTTCCAGGGCGGATCTGCACCTGGTGGGAGCACAGGAGGAATTCCTTGAAAAGCTATCGGAAACGGGAGTGCCCGCTGCGGTCGTGCTGATCAATGGCCGCCCGCTGGCAATCGGTTCTCTGCAGGAAAATGATGGAATTGGTGCAATTCTGGAAGCCTGGCATCTTGGAACAGAGATGGGGCATGCGGTGGCTCAGATTTTGTATGGCGATTACAATCCGAGCGGCAGACTCTCCGTCACATTCGCGAATGAAGGCGGGCAGGAACCAATGTATTATAATCATCCAAACACCGGAAAGCCGGGGGGAAGTTTTAAATTTACATCCAAATATCAGGATGTGCCGATTCGGCCGCTGTATCCGTTTGGATATGGACTGAGTTATACAGGCTTTGAATATTCTGATCTTGAGGTAGAGAATCCTGTTCTGAAAAAGGATCAGACACTGAAGGTAAAGGTCGTGGTAAAAAATATCGGAGAGCGTTCTGGCGAAGAGACGGTTCAGCTCTATATCAGAGATATCACTGCGAGTCTGGTTCGTCCGGTAAAAGAACTGAAACGGTTTGCAAAAATCCGGCTTGAGGCAGGGGAGATGGGAAGAGTAGAATTTTCTTTGCCCTGCTCGGAAATGGGCTTCCATGATTCGGACGGAACGTTTGTTGTGGAGCCTGGAAAATTCATGGTGTATGTGGGCGGCAGCAGCGAACAGACCCTCGATGCGGAATATGAACTTGTATAGACGCTTGCTTCAAAGGCCAAACTGCGGGGAATGCGTATTGTGCTTTGGTGGTAAAAGAGGTTGCCTGGATATTGGAAACAGGCTAAAATGAAAAAACCGGAACCGATTCGGAACAGTGGAAAAAAGAAAAGGCCGCGCTGTTCCGAATGACCGCAGGCGCAGGAGCAAAGCAGGAGGACACAGGATATGAAGCGTGAGAAAGGAAAGACGAAAACCCGGACACTGACATTCTGGATGAGGCTGATTCTGGTTTTGTTATTCATAGTTGTAC
>JAJBVF010000508.1 GCA_020859965.1 Clostridiales bacterium | reverse complement strand
AGGCGCGCTTCTTCAGCAGGCGCATGAAATTCCCGGCAGCGCCGGAAACGGGCGGCTCTCCCCTGGCGCCGTCAGGTGAAACGCCTTCTACCAGGGGAATCACGGCGCTCCGGTCATTGCCGCCCTCAAAAGGGCGGACGCCGCCCTTGAACATCAAATTGCCGTTCTTCTGCTCCGTCGTCACCACCGGCTTGGCCGTCCATCCTACGGAAAGCGACTGTCCGTAGGACGGCAAGTAATTCCAGTCCGTTAAAACGGGTTTCTCCGCCAAACCATAAGGACTGCCAGCCATCAACAGGCAAAAAAGAACTCCGGTACGAAAACATGTGCTTACCTTCATGACAATACGCTGAAACATGGTCATGTACGGTCCGGTACCTATCGAAAATTCAACATGCTGAAGAAAATAACCGGGGAATGAATGAAACTTCCTCCTGCCCAAAAATCACTTTACATGAAAATGTTGAATATTACTCAACGGACATGACGTCCGTAGCTGCCCCATTGATGAACATGGAAATTCCAGGCAACCATCCGTTTTACCATGATGATTTCTCTCCCATGGATTCTCCCGGAAAATAACGCCTTTTTGCAACCTGGTCCATCCGGGAAACTGTGGACCGTTAATAAGATTCAGCCCATTCAACCATACCTGGACCTCTAAAACCCCTCTTCTTCACCGTGAAGACAAGCAAGCTAATCAATGACCAGTTTTTTCAGGACTTCCTTATCTTCATCCAGCACTACCGTTCTGGATGCATGTTCATAGCATTGGCGGGAATACTTGCGGGCTTCCTCCTTGAACTGCCCGTTATCCAGGCCATGCAATGCAGCAAAAGCCTTCAACAACTTGATGTCAATCGCCATAATCCCTCCTTCGTCGCGCAGAATAGGGCTGAAAATATCCGAAAACAAATTGGAGACGGTCAACGGAGGCACCCATATCCTCTCGTGCTTCACGCCGGGACGGCGTTCTTCCTGGGCATACTTCGTCAGCAGCCGCACGCCCCGGTTAATAATATCAATACCCGTTCCGTAATCATTGACGGCCGCAGACAGGGCCCTGGCAGCAATCTCGGCAAGCACGCACAATCCAAACCTGGGGTCCTGTTCAAAATTGCGCTCATGCCCGATGATAAACGCTCCAAGCAAATCACGCCGGGTTTCATTTGACACAGGCTTGTCAGCATAAACCAGAACCGAGGTAACGGACACGAAATCCCCCGGGAGCGAGACGACGTAAAGATCAAGATCTCTATCCCTGGAAAGATGGTCCAGCTTTTCAATATCAATATATTGAATATTGCCTGTCTGATCACTCCTGACGGGAACGGCATTTTCCGGAATATCAAGCTCCCTGTCAACGAGGGGATTGGCGCCCAGATAGGGTTCCCGGGCGCGTTCCAGCAATGCCCTTTCCGTTACTCCCTCCACCAGCTCGGAAGTCTCTCCCACCCGGCCAAGCCTGGACAAATGCTCAATCCACCGGATAAGCGTGACCAGAATAATGGCAATCACCCCCAGCGTGACAACAAATAGCACCACCCTTCCCCGCTGGTCATACATGCCGGAATTCAGGAAAATAATCGCAATCAGGCTGAAAATGAAGGAACCGATGAACGTGGAAAGAGCATTCTGGGCCGTGGAATCCTCCATCAGCAGTTTCGTGGCCCTGGGCGTTACGCTCGACGTCGCCGCCGCATAAGCGGAAACAACCGTGGTTAAGGAAAAAGTCGTAACCGCCAGCATGCTTGAAGCCAGGATGTTCAAAATCGTATCGACCGTATCGGCCCCGATCTTTTGAAAAATATCAAACGGAACAAACTCGCCCAGGTAAATGGAGGCAATAGCCGTAACAATAGCCAGCAGCGCAAAATAGGTAGCCTTGACCCAAAGAAGCTTGTTAGCCCTCAAAAACAATAACCTGATTTGAAAAATGAAGGACCCTTTCATCAGAAGCTGGAATTGGAAAAACGGTTGGAGGCTACTCTCCTGTTAAAACAGTATCGAAGCCTCTCCGTTCAAGAATAAGACTCTTAAAGGAGGGTGAGAAGCCGATCATTTCTATAACTTTAATGTCTCTCGAAGTGGAACCCCGCATCCGGGAAACCGCAGGAAATGGTTTCTGAAACTGGAAAAGGAGTTCACTCAAGTCAAGCAACTCAAAACAGCTCCCATCCTTCCGAAAAGAGCGACTTTGCTTCAAGGAATGGCTGTGGAAAGCAAGGTTCCCGGCTGTGCCGGACTCTCTCTGTACGGGCAAACCCAAAAACACAGGCAGAATCTACCTGTAAATGCTCATAGAAACCTATGGATCCGTTGCCTCCGCTTTCTCTACATGGAGAAACGCCTCGATCAGGCAGCCCTCATCCTGAACAACAACGTGTTGTTCTTCTATCAGCAACACAGATGGCACATAAAAGCCATTCTGACGGATGACAGGAAGAGAATATTGCGGGGAGGCGCGTGGTAGAATTCTATGCCGATGTCGAAGAATTTCAGAAGGACTCAATCAAATGGCTCAAGGGTTACAGTCGCAAACGCCCTCATCAGGACTACCGCAGTATGGGAAGGCAATTGAGTAAAACATGGAAGCCTTAAAAAACACGCCATACGAAAAGAAAACCAGCTATACAACGTGAGAGCGTTCCCATTCATCAAACCGCCCCGTCTTCCGTTGAAGCGAGTTGATTTTTTCGTTTGCCGGTAAAAAGAGAAATGGTGAAAGAAGAGGAAAACGGAGAATGTAACTTGTAACATCGTAGAATCACCCACTCCCACGTTATCATGAACCGAATCACTTCATTCCTCACCCTGCCCCTGTTGTCGCTCGCATCCGTATTTGCGGCCAACACTCCGGAAAGCATCGGCAACGACCTCCAGCTATTCAAGGATGCCTCCTGCACGGCTTTGAAGCAGGATGTTAAAGACATTTCCGCCTTCCAGTCTGACGCGATGAAGGAACTCGCGGACAAAATCCTGGCAGGCAACTACAAGCCGGACTACCTGTATGCCGAATACCAGGCCATCCCCTCACCGCGCCAGACGGGCAAAAACCTCAGAATCGGAGAGGGATTCAGCAAATACGACAACATGACGGGCGTCTACCTGGAAAAAGGACAGCACGTCGTGCTGGTCGGCAAGACGGATGGGCGTGAAATCAGCCTCCTTCTCCCGAACCTGATGCGCAAGCCGGCCGAAGGAGTGCAGCCGACGAAAGACCCCAACGGCTGGGGACTGCACAAAAAGCAAATTCCCCTCAAGGAAGGAATCAACATCATTGATGTAGAAACGCCCGCCAACGCTTACATCAGCTACTTCAGCAATGATGCCGACACGGCGCCGAAAATCCCCGTCCATTTCGTGACGGGCAAAGTCAACGGCTATTTCGACACCACCCGGGGCGATACCAACGAAGACTGGGTACGCCTGCTTGACCAGGCCGTCTCCCCGATCATGGACGCCCGGGGAAAATACATCCAGGTTGCTTACCCCGTCGAATTCCTGAAAAAATTCACCAGGGACCGCGGCACTGAACTCATCAACGCCTACGACAAGCTGATAGGCATCCAATACCAGCTGATGGGCCTTGAGAAATACGGCAAAATCCCGAAAAACCGCGTCTTTGCCCGCGTGAACTTCAACTACTACATGTTCCGCGACGGTGATGGAGTAGCCTACCTGGGAGACAATGGTACGATGCGAATGGTGACCGATCCTGAAAACGTCCTCAAAGGCGACGCCTGTTGGGGCTTCTCCCACGAAGTCGGCCACGTGATGCAAATGCGCCCGATGACCTGGGGCGGCATGACGGAAGTCAGCAACAACATCTTCTCTCTTCAAGCCGCCGCCAAAACGGGCAATGAAAGCCGCTTGAAACGCCAGGACAGCTACGACAAGGCGCGCAAGGAAATCATCGATGGGAAAATTGCCTACCTGCAATCAAAGGACGTTTTCAACAAGCTGGTCCCCCTGTGGCAGCTCCATCTCTACTTTACCGAAAACGGACATCCCGACTTCTACCCTGACGTCATGGAATATCTGCGTAACAACGCGGGAAACTACGGCGGAAATAAAACGATCAAATACCAGTTCGAATTCATCAGGGCATGCTGTGACGTCACGAAAACCGATCTGACCGATTTCTTCGAGAAATGGGGCTTCTTCAAAACCGGACAATTCCATATCGGCGATTATGCTAATTACGATTTCACCGTCACCCCCGAAATGGTAGCAGAAACGAAAAAATGGATTGCCGATAAAGCCTACCCAAAACCTAAAACTGACATTGCAGGAATAAGCGAGTAGGAGAGGCTATGATAAAATTCGGATTATTCTTAACCAATACTAGGTATACTATAGGCC
>JAJBVF010000023.1 GCA_020859965.1 Clostridiales bacterium | reverse complement strand
TCTTCTCATAATATGACTTATCGGAAGGAGAGGACGCTTGCGTACCCTCACCCGATAAGTTAACGACAGAATCTCCAGATTCTGGAATATTATGAGAAGCGGTTTTCTTCTCATAATATGGCTGGTGAGACTGGAACAGATACCGGAAGAATATCAAAAAGGTTGGAGAGAAAATGAAGGATGGTTTTATCAGGGTGGCTGCGCTGTCTCCGGAAATTCGCGTTGCGGACTGTGCTTTTAATGCGGAGAGAATATGCGAGCTGATGGATGAGGCAGTGCAGGAACATGCGAAAATACTGGTGTTTCCGGAACTCTGTATCACAGGCTATACCTGCGGTGACCTGTTCTGGCAGGAGACACTGCTTACCGGTGCGGTACAGGCACTGCGCCAGGTGATCTGCCACTCAGCGGGGAAAGACGCATTGATTTTTGTCGGTCTGCCCTGGGAAAGAAACGGTAAGCTGTACAATGTGGCGGCAGTTCTTTCAGATGGGGAATTACTGGGATTTGTGCCCAAACGCCATTTGCCGAATTATAATGAATTTTACGAAGCGCGGCATTTTACGCCTGGAAATGAGAACGTTGTTTTTGAGAATTTTGACGGGAAAGCAATACCGTTCGGCATGAATCTGCTTTTCACCTGTGACGCGCTGCAGGGGCTTTGCGTTGCGGCTGAGATCTGTGAGGATCTCTGGGCGCCGAATCCGCCCAGCACGGCTCACGCGATGGCGGGAGCAAATGTGATCGTAAATCTTTCTGCCAGTGATGAGGTGGTCGGGAAAAGCCTGTACCGGAGATCTCTTGTAGAAGGACAGTCCGCAAGACTTCTTTGCGGTTATATTTACGCAAGCGCAGGCGAGGGAGAATCTACACAGGATCTGGTTTACGGAGGACAAAGGCTTCTTGCGGAGAATGGGCATGTGCTGGCGGAATCCTCGCACTTTGGGGAACCCTTTTATTCTTCCGGCAGTGTTCGCAGTGGAATTATCTGCACGGAATTTGATATCGGCCGTCTGCGTGCGGAAAGAAGGCGGATGACGACATTCGCATCTGCTGACTGTGCAAATGCAGAGGAATGCTCCATAAGCCTCCCGGCACGGCAAAGCGGAGAGAGCAGGCTGCCTGAGATATCTGCCGGGATACAGCAGACCCAGATGGGGACATATTTTCGGGTCCCTTTTCACCTGAAAAAAGAAGAGACCCCACTGACACGGGCTTTCAACCCGATGCCTTTTGTTCCGGACGGAGCGAAAGACCGCAGCCAGCGTTGCGAAGAAATTCTGATGATTCAGGCACAGGGACTGAAAAAACGGATGAAGCATACAGGCGCGAAGAGCCTGGTAGTAGGCATTTCCGGAGGACTGGATTCTACACTTGCTCTGCTGGTGATGACAAGGGCCTGCGATTTGCTGGGACTGCCGCGGGAGACGATGACCGCAGTGACGATGCCGGGATTCGGCACAACGGACCGCACCTATCACAATTCCTGCAGCCTGACGAAGAACCTTGGAGCACAGCTGCTGGAAGTCGATATTCGTGATGCCGTGAACATTCACTTCCGCGATATCGGACAGGATCCATCGATGCATGATGTCACTTACGAAAACGGGCAGGCGAGAGAACGCACGCAGATATTGATGGATCTCGCCAACAAGACCGGCGGCATGGTAGTTGGCACTGGCGATATGTCAGAGCTGGCGCTTGGCTGGGCAACTTACAATGGCGATCATATGTCCATGTACGGAGTAAATTGTTCCGTACCGAAAACACTTGTACGCCATCTGGTACGCTATTACGCGGATACCTGTGGGGATGAAAAGGTGAGCAGTATCTTATACGATGTGCTGGATACGCCGGTCAGCCCGGAGCTGCTCCCGCCTGAGAATGGACAGATCTCACAGAAAACAGAGGACATTGTCGGTCCTTATGAGCTGCATGATTTCTTTTTGTATTACCTGCTTCGTTTCGGATATCCGCCGGCGAAGCTGTACCGGATCGCCAGACTGGCGTTTGCGGATGTTTACAATGACAGGACGATTCTGAAATGGATGAAGACATTTTACCGCCGCTTTTTTGCTCAGCAGTTTAAGCGTTCCTGTATTCCGGATGGTCCGAAAGTAGGAAGCGTGGCGCTTTCACCGCGCGGCGATCTGCGCATGCCGAGTGATGCCTGCGTACGGTTGTGGATGGAAGAACTGGAGGCGATACGTTAAAAGAAAGGGGGTAGAAAATGGGGTGTGGAAGATTTGAAAAAGCGTATATAAAGTACAGAGATTATATCGCACGTTTTGTTTATGATAAAATACATGACTACGATGTGGCGGATGATATAGCTCATGATGTATTTCTGGCGTTTTATCAGAATATGTTTAAAGTGGCGCCGGAACTGGAAAAAGCCTGGCTGTATCGCAGTGCCAAAAACAGGACGATTGACTATATTCGTATGATGAATCGCAGAACACAGATTTCGCTGGAGGCCGGCATACTGGAAACGGAGCTGTGGCAGTTGTCGGACAACATAAAAACACTGGAGAAGCATCTGGACAATGAAGCGCTGCTGAAAAAGATCATGGGTGAACTGAAAGAAAAAAACCGGGCATGGTATGATGCTCTGAGGCTTTTTTGCGTGGAAGAACTTACCTATGAGGAGGCGGCCGGAAGGCTGAATGTCTCTGTTGGTGTTCTGCGTTCCCGCGTCTGCCGGGCAAGGGCGTATGTGCGCGACAGATATGGAGAGGAATTTTATCAGGAAAACTGAGAAAATGTCAGAAAACCCAGTGAAAATTGCTTGAATTTTTATCATATATGTAGTACACTGATGTCGGCAAAGAAGGAATTTCAGGTGATCAGAGGTTTCAGCTTTGCCGTTTAAACATAATATCGCAACAGGTTCCGGACAGATTTTCTGTTCGGCTAAGAGGGAAACAGGTGAGAATCCTGTACGATCCCGTCACTGTATTTTATAGGAAACGACATTAGCCGTTTCCTGTTGCGTCGACCGCAGGGCTGCAAAGCAGCCATTCTATATGTGGTCGTGTGCATCGAATTATAGTGAACGACAAAAATTTTTGTTGTTCGCTATAGAAACGCGGCCAATATGCCACTGGGAGACTGGGAAGGCGGTTCGCGTGTTATTCTATGAGTCAGGAGACCTGCCTGTTGTGGGTGAAGGAGCTTTATTGCTCCGGACCACGGGGAATTGGTCTGCCGAACTGGATGAATTTTTAGTAACAGTTCAGAACAGCATCGAAATGAAAAGACAGGCGCTGAGCGCCAGTGGCGCTCGTTTAGCGCCGACCGGAGCGGCAGCGGAGATGTGCAGGTTCACCTGCTAAAGGCTGTATTTTCATTTCGGGATGGGCGGGTGCTGCGTGCCAGTGGCACGCGTTTAGCACCGACCGAAGCGGTAGCGTAGACGCCCATCAAGCCTCAGACATATGACGCGTCAGCGGCATATAGCCTTCAAAGAAGGCGGTCTGTGGCCTGCTGTTCTGTATAGTTACGAACTTTATAGTCTTATTCAGCATACCCTTTTACCCTGTGTAAAAGGTTTTTTATTTTCTAAAAGGAGGAGAACAACATGAGGAAGAAATCTTTCAGAGTACTTGCGATCGCACTCGCAATGTCGACAGTCAGCATGATGAGCACTGCAAATGTGCTGGCTGAGGAAGCTACAGAGGTGGAGACGGAAGCTGTGACAGAGGCTGCTGAGGACGCTGCAGATGAAGATCAGGCTGCAGCGGATGAAGTAGCGGCGCTGATCGATGCGATCTATGTACAGGAGAGAACAGACGATACGGACGAGCAGTGCGCGGCGGCGAAGGAAGCATGGGATGCTCTGACGGACGAGCAGAAAGAGCTGGTAGAGGGTGAGAATGCAGATCCGGATTATTTCGGAAGAGATACCGGCGACGCCTCTCTGGATGACGCCCGGAATCAGGATGACATTGGAGAGAATGAGCTTCTGGTAGTAAGCTTTGGTACTTCCTTCAACGACAGCCGTGTAGAAGACATTAAGGGTATTGAGGATGCGCTTGCGGAGGCATATCCGGATTGGTCTGTCAGAAGAGCGTTTACGGCACAGATCATTATCAACCATGTGCAGGCCCGTGACGGCGAAGCGATTGATAACGTAGAGCAGGCGCTGGACCGTGCAGTTGCGAACGGCGTGAAGAACCTGGTGATCCAGCCGACCCATCTGATGCATGGAGCGGAGTATGATGAGCTGATGGAAGCAGTAGCGGAATACGAGGATCAGTTTGAGTCAGTAGCAGTTGCAGAGCCTCTTCTAGGTGAGGTTTGGTCTGACGCGCCAGTGGTAAAGGCAGACTAGGCAGCAGTATCAGAGGCAGTTCTGGCCTCGGCG
>JAJBVF010000445.1 GCA_020859965.1 Clostridiales bacterium | reverse complement strand
AACGAGCGCTCCGCGATGGTGAGCTTTCGTGTAAAGGGAGAGTAGTCCTTTTTCCTCGCGTGGACGAAGACACCGTGGACGCTTCCGAGCAACATTGCACTTTTTGTCAACCAGGAAGATACCTATGTAAAAGTGCGTGCCGAAGACGGATATACCTATTATATGGCACAGGAACTGCTGGAGCAGGTGCTCGGCGATTCCGCCGAGATCCTTGAGACTATGAAGGGGACGGAGCTGGAATACAAGGAGTACGAACCTCTCTTTGCGTGTACCGCAAAGGAGGCGGCAAAACAGGACAAGAAAGCCTTTTTTGTCACCTGCGACGACTATGTCACGATGTCGGACGGCACAGGGATCGTCCACATCGCACCGGCGTTCGGCGAGGATGACGCCCGCGTGGGACGGGAGTATGACCTGCCGTTCGTGCAGCTTGTGGACAGCAAAGGAGAGATGTCTGAGGAGACCCCCTGGGCCGGCGTTTTTGTAAAGGACGCGGATCCGATCATTCTCACGGATCTGGATAAGGAGGGGAAGCTCTTCGATGCGCCGAAGTTTGAGCATGAGTATCCCCACTGCTGGCGATGTGACACTCCGCTCATCTACTATGCCCGGGAGTCATGGTATATCAAAGAGACTGCGGTGAGAGACAACCTGCTCGCCAACAACGATACGGTCAACTGGATCCCCGAGTCCATCGGAAAGGGGCGGTTTGGCAACTGGCTGGAGAACATTCAGGACTGGGCCATCTCACGGAACCGCTACTGGGGAACTCCCTTAAATATCTGGGAATGCGAGTGCGGACATCAGGAATCTATCGCTAGCCGCGCGGAGCTTGCCGAAAAGAGCGGCGATCCGGAGGCGGCAAAGGTGGAACTGCATCGCCCCTATATCGATGCGGTCACAATCCCCTGTCCCTGCTGCGGAAAGGAGATGCACCGGGTTCCGGAGGTCATTGACTGCTGGTTTGATTCGGGTGCCATGCCGTTTGCGCAGCATCACTATCCGTTTGAAAATGAGGATGTGTTCCGCGAACAGTTCCCGGCGCAGTTCATCTCGGAGGCTGTGGACCAGACGAGAGGCTGGTTTCACTCTCTGATGGCGGAGTCCACTCTGCTGTTTGACTGCTCTCCCTATGAGAACGTGATCGTCATGGGACACGTGCAGGATGAGAACGGACAGAAGATGAGCAAATCCAAGGGCAATGCGGTCGATCCGTTCGAAGCGCTGGATCAGTACGGCGCTGACGCGATCCGCTGGTATTTCTATATCAACTCGGCTCCCTGGCTGCCCAACCGTTTTCACGGGAAAGCCGTGGTGGAGGGGCAGCGCAAGTTCATGGGCACGCTGTGGAACACCTATGCGTTTTATGTACTCTATGCAAACATCGATGAATTTGACGCGACAAAATATACGCTGGACTATGCGACCTTGTCTGTCATGGACCGCTGGCTTTTGTCCCGCTTAAACTCTACCGTCAAGGCGGTGGACGACCATCTGGACCACTACCGGATCCCGGAGGCCGCGAGAGCACTTCAGTCGTTTGTCGATGAGATGAGCAACTGGTAGGTGCGCCGCGGACGGGAGCGCTACTGGGCGGGCGGCATGGAGCAGGATAAGATCAATGCCTATATGACGCTCTATACTGCGCTCGTAGAGATCGCGAAAGCGGCTGCACCGATGATCCCGTTCATGACGGAGGACATTTACCGCAATCTGGTGTGCAGCATCGACAAAGACGCACCGGAGAGTGTCCACCTTTGCGATTATCCGGTGTGTGACGAGTCGATGATCGATCCGGAACTGGAGGAGCAGATGGATCGGGTCTTGCAGATCGTTGTCCTTGGCCGGGCGGCCCGGAACACTTCCGGCATCAAAAACCGTCAGCCCATCGGGGAGATGCTCGTAAAGGCGGACGCAGTGCTGCCGGAGTACTATATCCGCATTGTCGAGGACGAGCTGAATGTAAAGCGCGTGACATTCACAGACGATGTCAGCCAATACACGGACTACGAGTTTAAACCTCAGCTCAAGACCGTCGGCCCGAAGTACGGAAAGCAGGTTGGAGCGATCAAAGCCGCACTGACCTCCATCGACGGTCCTGCCGCTTATGATGAGCTGACTAAAACGGGGGAGATAAGGTTGACAGAAGCGGGGGAAAATATTATCCTGACAGAGGAAGACCTTCTCATCTCCGTGACGCAGATGGAGGGCTTTGCCGTAGAGACCGGGAATGATATCACAGTGGTACTGGATGAGCATCTGACTCCGGAGCTGATCGAGGAGGGACTGCTCCGCGAGATCGTCAGCAAAGTGCAGACGATGCGCAAGGAAGCCGGATTTGAGGTGATGGACCGCATCACCCTTACTTATGTGGCCGAACCGGAGATCTGTGATGTGTTTGAGGCACACAGGGAAGAGATTCAAAAAGACGTTTTAGCGACTGACATCTTCCCCAATGAGCTTTCCGGTTATCGGAAGGAATGGGATATCAATGGGCACAAGGTAGTGTTAGGAGTGGAGAAAAATGAGTAGTGCAGACGAGGTTTTATTTGATAAAGAAAAGTTTAAGCAGGAAGTGAAGGACAATGTCCGGGGCCTGTATCGCAAAAAGCTGTCTGAGGCGACAGATCAGGAAGTCTTTCAGGCAGTATCTTATACAGTAAAAGATGCGATCATCGATCACTGGATCGCCACGCAGCAGACCTTTGATGAAAATGACCCGAAGATAGTCTTTTACATGTCCATGGAGTTTTTGATGGGCCGCGCTCTGGGCAATAACCTGATCAATCTCACCGCTTATTCTCAGGTACAAGAAGCACTTGACGAGCTCGGATTTGATCTGAATGTCATTGAGGATCAGGAGCCGGATCCTGCTCTCGGCAACGGAGGTCTGGGACGTCTGGCGGCATGTTTTTTGGATTCCCTCGCGACTCTGGGCTATGCGGCATACGGCTGCGGCATCCGCTACCACTACGGCATGTTCCGTCAGAAGATCGAAAACGGCGAACAGGTGGAGAAGCCGGACAACTGGTTAAAGGACGGCTATCCGTTTGAACTGCGCCGGCCGGAGCATACGTTTATCGTAAAGTTTGGCGGATACGTCCGATCGGAGGTGCTCGACAACGGCAAGACAAGGTTTATCCACGAGAACTATCAGGCAATCCGTGCGGTGCCTTATGATATGTCCATCGTCGGATACAATAACAATGTGGTCAACACGCTGATGATGTGGGACGCGGAGGCCACGAACGAGTTCGAGCTGGATTCGTTTGACCGGGGAGACTATCGCCAGGCTGTGGAGGAGGAGAACTTAGCCCGCACGCTTGTGGATGTCCTCTATCCGAATGATAACCACATGCAGGGCAAAGAGCTTCGCTTAAGACAGCAGTATTTCTTTGTCTCCGCTTCTGTACAGCGCGCTGTGGCCCGCTATAAGAAATATCACCCCGATATCAACAAACTGCATGAGAAGGTGGTCTTCCAGATGAACGACACACACCCCACCGTTGCGGTGGCGGAGCTGATGCGCATTCTGATGGACGAGGAGGGCCTCGGCTGGGAGGAGGCTTGGAATGTCACGACTAAGACCTGCGCTTACACGAATCACACGATCATGTCCGAGGCATTGGAAAAGTGGCCGATCGAGCTCTTTTCCCGCCTGCTCCCGCGCATCTATCAGATCGTGGAGGAGATCAACCGCAGGCTGATGGAGCACATTGAGGACAAGTTCCCGGGTGATCAGGATCGGAAGGATCGGATGGCCATCATTCACGACGGCCAGATCCGGATGGCTTACTTAGCGATCACGGTAGGCTTCTCAGTCAACGGCGTGGCCAGACTGCACACGGAGATCCTGGAAAAGAGAGAACTGAAGGATTTCTATGAGCTGTATCCGGAAAAGTTCAACAACAAGACGAACGGCATCACGCAGCGCCGTTTCCTCTACCATGCCAATCCGCTGCTCGCGGAGTGGGTGACGGACAAGGTCGGTGCGGAGTGGGTGACAGACCTGACTCAGACAAGACACTTAGAGGTCTATCTCGATGATCCGAAGGCGCAGCAGGAGTTCATGAACATTAAGTACAAGAACAAAGTGCGGCTGGCTCACTATATCCTGGAAAACACCGGGGTTGAAGTCGATCCGCGCTCTATCTTTGACGTGCAGACGAAGCGGCTTCACGAGTACAAGCGTCAGCTGTTAAATGTCCTGCACATCATGTATCTCTACAATCAGATCAAGGAACATCCGGAGTTGGATATCTATCCGCTTACCTTTATCTTTTTTGCCAAGGCTGCGGCCGGTTATGAGATCGAGAAGATGACTATCAAGCTGATCAACTCGGTGGCTGACGTGATCAACAATGACAA
>JAJBVF010000065.1 GCA_020859965.1 Clostridiales bacterium | reverse complement strand
GATTTCCGCACGGGCTTCACAGCTTAATATCGGAAAAGAATATGCAAAATATCAGGAGCGGGAACGTCTGAAAAAGAAGATAGAAACTCTGTTTGCGGACACAGAATATGAGGATGAGGTCACAAGGATCTTTGAGCTGACGGAAGCGGAGAAAAAGCCAAAGGATCTGTATCTTGGCTCTTTGAAACGCTTTGGGAGAACAGATGGGACGAAGATCTATCGTTGCCTGAAACAGGCAAATGCGGCATAAGAAAGGTTCTCCTTGTTTGCTATGGGGAGGATTGATATAATGGATTCACTGACAGGACAGGAAAAATATCGGAGAAACATCTGAACAAAATCAGTAAGACATCTGAATGAGATCAGAAGAAGATTGCGGATACACAAAAAGAAAGGCAGGTAAATATGGCGGCATCCAATTATGAAATTACGCGGAATCAGGCGGAATTGCGGTTTTTGAATTATGATCAGGAGAAAATGATCGAAAAATTCCACTTGAAACATGATGAACAGTACCTGTACATAGTATTTGTGGGCCAAGAATACCGGATTGACCGCAGATCAGGGCGGACGGAGTGGAGCAGGGACGGCTTTTTGCATGTGGAGCGTGCTGGATTCAATGAAGTACTTTCTATCTGTGATGTGTTGTGCGATTCGAAAGAGGATTGTTGTCTGTCCGGGCGATTTGCCAGAGTCAATGATCTGAAGGGGACAGTCCGTTCTTCCGGTCTTGGAAATGATCTTTATGGAAAGTATGCGGAGTATTTTGATGGGCGGACAGCTGCTCTGAAAAAAGCCTGTGAGGCATTAGGCGGAGAAGAGCAGAGAATAGGAGATGTGGCATATCTTTTGCATCCGTTTCCGTTTCTTCCGCTGATGCTTCAGTTCTGGGAATCAGATGAAGAGTTTTCCGCGAATCTGAAGTTTATGTGGGATGAAAATACGCTGGATTTTCTGCGCTATGAGACTACTTATTATGTGCTGGGACATGTGCTGGAACGGCTGGTGGGATTGATGGATACTTTTGAAAAGTAAAATTCGTGCTGGCTGTATTCGGTGTGAAGCAGCTGTATTATAAATGAGAAAACTGCATTCCGAAAAACATATCATGTGGGAGGACAGGCATATGCAGGTGACGGAGAAACTCATCCGGCCTTTGACGGAAACAAAGTATTTAAATGCGGATAATGTGGATCGTTATCGAAGTATCATGCGCATTTTTTATGAGAATTATGAGAAGCTGCGGTATTGGATGTATCAGGAAGACGTTTATGCGCAGATGACGCAGGACTCTTATTTCGCCGATTATCGCATGGAGCAGTGTCAGCAGGATCTCTCGGCATTGACAGAATGGAAGAATCTGGAGACGATGCAGGATACGCGCAAGGTGGCTTCTATAGAGGAGTTTCGCAATAAGAAATTCCGCTATAAGATGTCACAATACAGCGTAGAGATCGAACGGCTTGTGCTGCGGCTTGAGAATCTTCTTGTTGAGGGTGCGTCGCTGGAGCCTACATTGCTGGAGCGGCTTCGTCTTGCACTGGAGCGTTTTGAAGAAATGTCCAAAGAAAATGCGGATGTTGTGTATACCTGGTGGAATGATCTGAATAGCGATTTTATCCGCCTGAATCAGAATTATCAGGATTATATCCGCGATCTGAACAGTGTCAGAGCGGAGGAAATGATGCGGACCAGAGAATTCCTGATATTTAAGGATAAGCTGGTGGAATATCTAAGAAGCTTTATCAGAGGACTCCAGCGAAATGTGGGTGTGATTGAGGAATGTTTACGCGCACTGGATCCTTCTGTTCTGGAAGCAGTACTTGATAAGGTGGTAGAATATGAGCTCGCTATTCCGCGGATAGACACCGAAGTTTCAGGGACTCTGCTGGCAGAAAGGGCCAGAGGACGGTATCAGAGTATCCGGGACTGGTTTGTGGCAGATGGCAGAGGAGAAAATGAGGCGGGAAAGCTCTTTGATGCGACGAATGATATCATTCGGCGTATCACGCGGTATGCGGCTCAGCTCAGTGAAAAAAATGCGCTGGGGGCGAACCGAAAGGAAGAATATCGTCATGTAGCGGAGATTTTTATGAAATGCGGGGATATTCAGGAGGCTCACCGGATGTCGGCTATGGTATTTGGGCTGGAGCGGCCATATCATCTGAAAGGGGAGGCTCAGCGTGATACGGACAGTATGAACAGCGGCGTTTATGAGGAAGAGCCGGCAGAAATTTTGCTGCGGCCCAGGATCCGGACCTACCGTGAAAAGACAAACCGAAGTGCGATCCGGGATTCCAGAGAAGAAAAAGCCAGGACAAAGGAGAAGCTGCTCAGGGAGATGCAGCAGGATCAGCGGGAAGTCACGCGGCTTGAGAAGGACGGTGCGATTGATTTTGCTACACTTCCTGTTATTTCACCAAGAGTCCGTGAGATCCTGCTCAAGTGGCTCTCAGATGCCCTGGAGGATACTGAATATACTGCCAGGACGGAGGAAGGGAGGATGTTTTCATTGGATCTGGCACGGGCAGATCAGCGATGTGTGGTTCAGTGCTCAGACGGATGTTTAACAATGCCCTGTCTGCGTATTGTTTTTGAGGAGGGGATTTAGGTGAGAGATGAAAAAGAAGGACTTCATCGACAGTCGGTGGCATCGGATGGAGCTCTGGAACTGCTGCTGAACCGGCGATGGATTCTGAAATCAGAAAATAAGGAAGCCTATTATCAGGTGAGGGACTCAATCGGGGAGCTTCGCTCCTTCGTATCTGAAAAGCTGGGCTGTCAGATCATCGAGAATTCGCTGCTTGTTAAAATGGAAAAAATCCCGGCCGCTCCTGAGAGTTTTATGGGTATTGAAGAATTTACCTCTAAAGAAGAATATGCTTTTTTCTGTATTTTACTGATGTTTCTGGAAGATCGGGATGCAGAGGAGCAGTTTATTCTGTCTCAGCTGACCGATTACCTTTCTGCAAATATGCCGGATATAAGGCATGGCTTGAACAATTCGGATCCGATGTCTGGAGACGTTTCCAGGGGGAGTCCTGATGTGATTAATGCCTCGCATTCGGGAGGAGGCATTGACTGGACAGTGTATACGAACCGGCGCCATCTGATTCGGGTGCTGCGCTATGCAGTCTCACAGGGACTTCTGAGGGTGACAGATGGGAGCGACGATTTGTTTATGGATGGGCAGACCGGAGAAGTCCTCTATGAAAATACAGGGACATCCCGGTATTTTATGAGAAATTTTTCCCGCGACATTGCAGATTACGGGCATCCGGAGGATTTTGAAAAGAGTGAGTGGTTTGAGATGGATGAAGACCGCGGTCTGGCCAGACGCCACCGCGTATATAAGCGTCTGATCTTTACGCCTGGCATGTATCGTGAAAAATGCCCGGAAGAAGATTTCGAGTATCTGAAGTATTATGGCAGACGGTTGGCAGACGAACTGGAGCAGATATTCGACTGCAGGGTACATATACACAGAAGCAGCGCTTTTCTGCTGATGGGGGAAGAGTGCCGGATGGGGAAAGCCTTCCCGGGAAACAATGCTCTTTCTGATATTTTGCTTTTGTGCTTCCATGAGATACAGAAGCGGGTGGAGATGGGACGTGCTGTACTGGGAAATGACACACTGTCCGGCAAAGCAGATGTGGCGGGGACGGCGGATGAAATGCCTGACCGCAGTTTGGGCTGGGGACTTTCGGGAAATGAGACGATTCGCGTAGATCAGACCGAATTTGAACGCATGCTGAAATCACTGAAAGCGGAGTATGGGGCGGGATTTCCCAAGAATTACCGGGAAATACCGGAAGGAGAATTTGTGCGGGAAGTGATGGATGCCATGGAAAAGTGGACATTTATATCCCGAGAGGAAGAGACACACCGGATTGTGATCTGGCCTGCGGCAGGCAAATTGAAGGGAAGCTACCCGGAAGATTTTGAATAAATGCTGTGGGTAACGTAGTCTTTCGATATCGCTTACAGGTTTGTGTATGCATGACCGATACATAGGAGGAAACTGCGGTGAATAGCAGATGGCAGGCAAATAAAATAGGATTGATCAATTTCTGGTATTATGATGAGCAGGAGTTTTCGTTTGCGAATGGACGTATGCTGCTGCGAGGCTCCAATGGCTCCGGGAAATCCGTGACCATGCAAAGTGTGGTTCCGCTTTTGCTGGATGGGAATATGAGTCCGGAGCGCCTGGATCCCTTTGGCTCCAGAGATCGAAAGATGAGCGGTTATCTTCTTGAAGAGGATGATGACCGGGAAGAGCGGACGGGCTATTTATATATGGAATTTAAGCGCAAAGAGAGCGAGACTTACCTTTCGATCGGGATGGGAATCCGTGCCAGAAAAGGGAAACCCCTGGATAAATGGTATTTTGGACTGACAGAT
>JAJBVF010000005.1 GCA_020859965.1 Clostridiales bacterium | reverse complement strand
TTATGATATAGGGAACGAAGTTTCCTATATCATAAAAAATGACTACATCGGACTTTTGGGTTGATGTAGTCATTTTTTGTTTTTCATGTTTTTTTCCCTGCGGCTCTTTCAAAAAAAAGCCCGGTGAGAAACCAGATTGGCGCGTAATCCAGTCGGATGACTCCGTTGATCTGATAAGGAGAATCGCTGTAGTCCCAGGGGCATTTTCCCCGTCTTTTCAAATAAGTTCCGGAAGTATATTCTACCGCGAAAATCCCAAGCATATAGATAAACCCGCGTGTAAATGTGCTGAACCTTTTCAGAATGTGTGAGAGCGGTGCAAACAGAGAAGCCATGCCATAGATCGGGAACATGCGCAAGGAAGAAAATCCGGTCAGTTTCGGGTCATTTCGAAGAAGAGAATGCAGTCCAGTCCAGAGCACCTCCATACACCATCCGTACATGCCGCAGCGAATAAAGCTGTTTTTCATTGGTACCTCCTGATTTAGAATGAGTAATCCTTCTTTATCAGTTTGCGCACTGCGGGAAAAATTATTCAGACAGATTTAAAGGGGTTGACAAAAAAACGATCGTGCATATAATAGTTGGTATGCAAACAGTTTACATGCGAACTATATTAACAGAATGGTAGTTGGATAAGAAAGCGAGGAATTATGGATGGTCTGCATATCAGAATCGCCCTGACGAAAGGACAATTCAGCAAATATATTTTGAGAAAAGCAAAAGAACTGGGCCTGTTGCCGGGGCAGCCCCATATTCTGGAATATTTAAGGACGAATGATGGGTGTACCCAGTCCGAAGTCTGTGAGGCCTGGGATCTGGATAAATCTACTGTCTCGGGTCTGGTCGAGCGTATGGAGCGTGACGGTCTGATCTACATCGGAAGAGAAGAGTTGGACAGGCGAAAGAAAAAGCTTTTTCTTACAGAGCGAGGGAATCGGATGAGCGATGCGATCGATCATTATATGGAAGAGATGGATCGGAGAGCGTTTGAGGGAATTTCAGAGGAAGAGCAGGAACAGTTTATGAAATTGCTTGCGCGGATTTACACAAATTTAAAAGGAGCAGAAGAAAATGGAGAAGAATAAAGCCGGATTGAGCCGGCAGAAACAGAATGGAGCAGGACAGGCGGGAGACAGACAGAATAAAATGGCGGTTATGCCAATGAATCAGCTTTTGCTGACGATGTCTGTACCCCTCATGCTTTCTCTGCTGGTACAGTCACTATATAATATTGTTGACAGTATTTTCGTGTCGAGGTACAGTGAACAGGCACTGACAGCTACTTCCCTGGTCTATGCGGTTCAGTTTCTGATGATTGCGGTAGGTGTAGGCACAAACGTTGGTCTGAATGCGCTCTTATCCCAGCGTGTTGGCGCAAAGAAGAATGAGGAAGCCTGCAGCGCTGCTACCACCGGGCTGATTCTCAATCTGGCTTCCGCTTTACTCTTTTCTCTGGTGGGAATCTTTTTTTCAAAACCGATCGCAGGACTTATGAGCAGTGATCCGGAATTACGTGAGCTTTGTGTACAGTATATGCAGGTTTGTGTGGTTTTTTGTTATGGAACTTTTATTCAGACCTATGGACAGCGTCTGCTGCAGGCGGTAGGAGATACGATCCTGAGTATGTTTTCTCTGATTTCCGGTGCGATCATCAATATTATTCTGGATCCGATCATGATCTTCGGACTGCTCGGTTGTCCCGAAATGGGAATCCGCGGCGCTGCCATCGCTACTGTGATCGGGCAGTGTGTGGGTGCGGTAGTAGCATTGGTGCTGAATAAGACGAAGAATCCGGTTATTCATGTTCATTTTAAGGGATATCATTTTAATCTGGCTGATGTGAAGGCAATTTACCGGGTCGGCATGCCTACAATTGTTATGCAGGCAATCGGAAGTGTGATGACCTTTGCGGTAAATGCGGTATTGATGTCCGTATCCACGACTGCGGTGGCTTTCTTCGGCGTATATTACAAGCTGCAGAATTTCCTGATGATGCCGATGAACGGACTTGGACAGGCCACGATTCCGATAGTCGGATATAATTTCGGAGCAGGAAATAAAGACCGCATCCAAAAGGCATGGCGCTGTGTCGTGCCGGCAGGCATTGTGATGGCACTGATCGGTACCGTGATCTTTCTGGTTTTTCCAAAGTATCTGCTCGGACTGTTTGCTGCCAGTGAGGAAATGCTTGCAATCGGAGTACCGGCGCTTCGCATTATTTCCGTCACCTTTGTCTTTGCGACAATGACCATTATTTTTGGCTATTTCGCTTCCGGACTTGGCAATGGTGTCATCAATATGGTCGGCGGGGCGATCCGCCAGCTGGTCGTGCTGGTGCCGTTGGTATGGTTATTTACAAACCTGCTGGGTATTTCCTGTACCTGGTATGCGATGTGGATTTCTGAGACTCTGGCATTTATTTACAGTTTCCTGAGTATCCGGAAGGAACTGAAGAAGAAGGCCGGTTTTTAGGCGGCTTGACATTGAATCAGATTTTTACTGATTGACAAAACAGAATTTCAATGTTAAACTTGTAAAAGTTGTTGAAAAACAGAAGAAAACTGCAAAATGCGAAGACGGAGAATAGTACGCTGATGAGCTTTTTTCAGAGAGGTGCCGGGTGGTGTGAGGTACCAGAAGATGTCAGGGGAACTCGCTCCTGAGCGGCTGTCCGAAATCCTGAAATACCTGTAGTTTACAGGGAGCCTGATTTGATGTTTCCTGATGAAATACGGCAAAAGGAGAGTAGACACAGACGGAACCCAACCGTTACCATGGGAAGAGTATAAGACAGACAGGATATTTCTGTCATCTGTATTCGTTGAGTGTATGAGCGATCATAAATGAGAGTGGTACCGCGAAAGATTTTGCTATCTTCCGTCTCTTGGGTTAACGAACCTGGGAGGCGGATTTTTATTTCCGCGATAATTCATTTCAAAAAGGAGAGATTATTATGATGAATCACAAAAAGTATACCCGTCAGTATTTTATGCCGCCTGAAAGGAGCATGAAGTGGGCTGAAAAAGAATATGTAGAAAAAGCACCGATCTGGTGCAGTGTGGATCTGCGTGACGGAAATCAGGCCCTTGTCGTTCCGATGACTCTGGAACAGAAGATCAGCTTCTTCAAGCTTCTTGTCGAAGTGGGATTTAAGGAGATAGAGGTCGGTTTTCCGGCCGCTTCAGATACAGAGTATCAGTTCCTTCGCCGTCTGATCGAGGACGATCTGATCCCGGATGATGTGACGGTACAGGTACTCACTCAGGCGAGAGAGCATATTATCCGCAAGACGTTTGACGCACTGAAGGGAGCAAAGAATGCGATCGTTCATGTTTACAATTCGACTTCTCTGGCGCAGCGTGAGCAAGTATTCCACAAATCAAAGGAAGAAATCCTGCAGATTGCGGTGGATGGTGCGAAGCTGCTGAAGCAGCTCGCAGATGAGGAAGGAGCGAACTATCGCTTTGAATACAGTCCGGAGAGCTTTACGGGGACAGAAGTAGACTATGCGGTGGAAGTGTGCAATGCAGTGCTCGATGTATGGCAGCCGCCTGCTGACCGCAAGGCAATTATCAATCTACCGAGCACTGTGCAAATGTCGATGCCGCATGTATATGCGAGCCAGATCGAGTACGTGAACGATCATCTGAAATACCGTGACAATGTAGTGATTTCTCTGCATCCGCACAATGACAGAGGCTGTGGTATTTCTGATGCGGAAATGGGAATCCTGGCGGGTGCTGACCGCATTGAAGGTACCTTGTTTGGAAATGGCGAGCGTACAGGCAATGTGGATATTGTGACGCTGGCATTGAATATGTATGCACAGGGTGTAGACCCGGAACTGAATTTTAACGATATGACGCATATTACCGAGTCCTATGAGAAGTATACCGGAATGAAAGTGGATGAGAGAAGCCCGTATGGCGGCGCTCTTGTGTTTGCGGCATTTTCAGGTTCCCATCAGGACGCGATCGCCAAGGGCATGAAATATCGCGAAGAGAACCATTGTGAGACATGGATGGTTCCGTATCTGCCGATCGATCCGACGGATATCGGACGCTCTTATGATGCAGATGTGATCCGCATTAACAGTCAGTCCGGCAAGGGCGGTGTTGGCTATATCCTGGAGCAGCATTATGGCCTCAAGCTGCCGAAGAAAATGCGCGAGGCAATGGGCTATGCCGCGAAGGGGGTATCCGACGAGCTTCATAAAGAACTGATGCCGGATGAAATCTTCCAGCTTTTTAAGGACAAATTTGAAAATATTACAGAACCGTATAAGATTTTGGAGATGCATTTCAAACAGCACAATGGAATTATTGCGGAAGTGACCGTTTCCTTCGCGGATAAGACCAACGTTATCGTGGCTTCCGGAAATGGTCGTCTGAATGCGGTAAGCAATGCAATG
>JAJBVF010000365.1 GCA_020859965.1 Clostridiales bacterium | reverse complement strand
CTGCTGCTCGGGTGCTTCAAATCCCCGCGTACCATATCAGCGATATTCTTCCTGTACCGTGTGGCCTCGGATAGACGCGCCAAAATCGATCAGGACAATGCTTCCATCCTGACGAACCAGAATATTCGACGGCTTAATGTCCAGATGATATACAGGGACTTTTCTGGTATGCAGATACAGAAGAACTTCCGATAACTGTCGTGCGATCGACCATACCTGCGTTTCTGTCATTCCTTTCGCTACAGCATAATCCAGACGCTGTCCATGAATATATTCCATGATAAGCCAGATTATTCCATCTTCTTCCAGCACATCAATCACTCCTGGCAGAGATGTATGCTTCAGATGCTTCATCATATTCAGCTCGTGTTTTCGGCCTTCACCAATATTTTTCAGAACCTTTGCCGCACGCAGCTGCTCCGTAATCAGATGGCATACAAGATAGACTGTCCCTTCACCCCCGCTGCCGAGACAGCGAATAATCTGATATCCACTATCTCTGGGTAAATGGTTCTTCCATTTTTCCATTTCATCCCTCCTTTCTTCCGGACGCTTTCGAATAGTCAGCTTATTAATTCCACTGCATGCTTGCATCTGGGTGTTTAATAAGCCCCATAAGCTTTATAAATCATATTATCATATATATGTTATATTGTATGTGATATTATCTTACGTTTTCAGTGACTTGTCAAGCGCTTTTCTGTTTTTATTTACCCACCTATGCTTCTTCGACTCCTACAATCGAATAGAAGGCAGCTATCATGTGCTGCTTCAGCCGCAAAACTCCTTTCTCGGCTCTGCGCATAAAAAAAACCGATACAAATCGTATCGGCCTTTACTTGCAGAATCTGTCAGGGTATCCTTTCCATTCTGCCTGTATTCTGTTTTATTCCCGTGCAGCAACATGCCAGATATTGCACTGTCAAGAGAAACCGCTCTGTCATCATAAATCACTCTGTTATCAGAGAATGATACACCAGATCAGATATTTCTGTTATCTTTTCGATTGCAGCACTGTTGCTTTGCAGAGAACCGCTTAATATGCATAACACATATGCCTGATCCTGGTTCATAACAATCGCAATGTCGTTCTCCACGTAATCGTTATAGTCTCCTGCAAGTTCACCCGTCTTATTTGCTACAACAGCTGATGAATCTGTCACACCGGCCGGAATCTTGCTGGTTCTTGTCTGCTGTTTCAGGTAATCGTACATTTCTGAAGATGCTTCTTCATTCACACATGTGCCATTATAAATGGACGTCAGAATTGCTCTGCAGTCATTCGCGGTAGTATAATTATCTCCGGAAGGATTTTCCTCCAGAAACAATCGTCCCATCGACGTGCCGGTATAGCCATTTTCTTCCAGGAACTGATTCACTACACTCATTCCGGTCTGAGAATCCCCGTCTCCCAGTCTGGTAACCAATGTATTTGCAGCAGTGTTGTCACTGACCGTGATCATCTGAGTGATCAGATCTTCCAGTTCTCCCTCATACGATTCCTCAAGTTCTATTTTATCTTCCTCTGTAGAAGGATAGAGCACGCGGTCATAAATCGCTGCCATAATAAATACCTTGATCACGCTGGCAGATTTCATCTGCACATCACCATTGATTTCTCCCTCGGCTCCATCATTCAGTGATTTCATACTGACTGCCCAGGTCTCTCCCTGGTCAATAGATGGATAAATATAGCTCTCGCCAAGCTGCTCGATCAAAGTATTCATGGATTCTTCCGCTTCCGCTGATACGGTAACGGATGTATCAGCGGCGGCACCTGTATTCTCACCGGCATCTGTGGTATCCGTATCACCAGAAGAAACAGTCTTCATACCTTTTTGGGTAAAGTAATCATCGATTCCATCCGCAATGCCCTGAACCATCAGTGCCTGTACCGAAGCATCCGCCATGCGCAGGTCATCCGATTCATTTGTCATAAAGCCCATCTCAAGGATCATCACCGGTATCTGACTCCAGTTGATCCCGGTCATATTATCGTAATACTGAACACCAAGTGAAGCAAATCCTGCTGTGCTGCAATAGGCGCTCAAAATACAGTCAGCCAGCAAATAAGAATCCTCCGCCAAATAACCTACATATGGATTCGAGGAAGATGGTACCATACCGAGTGCGCCGTTCACGCTGGAATCTTCTGAGCCATTCGCATGGATACGCACATAAATATCTCCACCCTGCTCATAAGCCATGATAGCCCGCTCGGCATTACTGATCGCGGTATCGTTATCCTCTCGAGTCAGGATCACTTCGTATCCCCGTGCCTCCAGTTCTGTTCGAAGGAGCAGGGATATCTCAAGATTCAGCTCATATTCTGGCAGGCCGCTATATGTACCCTGCGTACCGGTAGATGCTTTCGCTTTCATTTCAGATGAGCCTGGTCCAAGCGGCTCCGTGTCGCTCATATCTACCCAGCTTCCCTGATGTCCAGGATCGATCGCCACTACAAGCTTCTCCGCTTCTGTCCCGGACTCTGCCGCAGCATCTGATTCACTTTCCACTCCTGTGCCGTCCTCAGTTGTCTGCTCCGATTCTGAAATGGTATCTTCAGTCCCGGTCGTGCTGTCCATGTCATCCACTCCCAACACGATCGATATTTCACTTGCAGTTTCAGTGAGTTCAGTTTCAGAGAATTTTTCCGTGGATATCATAGTCTCCGGCGTTACCTCCGTCTCAGATTCCATCTCTGCCTGCTGACTGACATCCAGATTCCGATATCCAGTCACCAGCACAGCCAGAATAATAGCCAGAATCACTACGATCCCGCCCAGAATACCAGTCCATATAAGCTCGTTTCGCCTTCTTTTTCCGGTCATCTATCATTCCTCTCATTCGCAGAAAATTTGCTGCCTGCTGCAGTCTGGCTCCATTTCACTATCTCACACTTACTCTTCCTGGCGGCCTATGCCTCATAAGTGAGCATAAAGTTCCGAATGTCTTCCTCACAGGAACGCATTGCAAGGATTGTTTTCTCCATCAGAGCTTCCAATGTCCATCCAAGGCGGTCAGCGCCATCCCGGATCACATCTCTGGAGCAGCCGGCCGCAAATCTTTTATCTTTGAATTTCTTCTTCAGACTGGAAACTTCCATATCCATCACACTCCTGGACGGGCGCATTTTTGCCGCCGCACCGATCAGCCCGGTCAGCTCATCCGCCGCGAACAGGACCTTCTCCATCTCATGCTTCGGTTCCAGATCACAGCAGATCCCATAACCATGGCTGCAAATAGAATAAATCATTTCATCGCTCACACCGCCATCCCGAAGCAATTCCGGCGCTTTCTGGCAATGCTGTTCCGGATACAGTTCAAAATCAATATCATGCAGAAGACCAACAATCCCCCAATATTCTTCTTCCGCTTCATACCCCAGTTCTCTGGCATACCAGCGCATCGTGCCCTCCACTGTCAGAGCATGCTGAATATGAAAAGACTCCTTATTGTATTTTTTCAGGAGGGCAAACGCATCCTCTCTTGACACTGTACTTTGCATATGAATACCTCATCTTTCTATAAAATAATCATCCCTGACAGCATTCAAAATCCGTTCATACCGGTTTCAAAAACAACAGGCCGCTTTATAAGTGCTATCATTCTAACACAGAAAGATATTCAGAGCAACATGGAAAGAAGTTCTTTTACATTCGCAGCCATTTGCTCCGGAACAGCACCGTTGGCAAGCAGAACGTCACGATCGCGAAATCCCCATGTAACAATAATACTATCTATTCCGGCATTTGCCGCAGTCTGAATATCTACTTCTGAATCTCCTATGTACACTGCCCTTTCTTTAGGCACTCCAAGCTCTTCCAGGGCCAGAAATACGGAGTCAGGAGCCGGTTTGCGCCTGCATCCTTCCCGTTCACCCACAGCACTTTCAATCATAGTTCCAAAATACACGCTGCTCAGCTTCTTCACAGCGAAATCAGCTTTATTAGAAACGATTGCCATCCGGCATCCGGCTTTATGAAGAGCAGAGAGAAGCAGAGGAATCCCCGGATATGGCTCCGTTGAATCCAGACAATGTTCCGCATAATAGGTCTTAAAAGTCTCGTAGACATCCGGAAATTTCGGATTCTCCTCTCCTTGAGGCACCGTTCTTTGAAGCAGGCGGCGAATGCCATTACCCACGAATCCACGTATTTCTTCCTGATCATATTGTGGCATCTTATACCTGGAAAGCACAGTATTTGTGCTATCCGCAAGATCTTTCAGCGTATCCAGCAGCGTTCCATCAAGATCGAACACCACTGCATCATAACGTTTATCCATTATCCTCTCACCCCATATAAGATAATTTGTAACAGAAGAAAAAAGACGCTGAAACCCCTTACTACTAAGAGAATCCAACGTCTTACAATAGCGTGCGCAAGAGGATTCGAACCCCCGGCCTTTTGGTCCGTAGCCAAACGCTCTATCCAG
>JAJBVF010000136.1 GCA_020859965.1 Clostridiales bacterium | reverse complement strand
AATTTTTGAGCATCACGGCGTCTAATCTGGATGAGTTTTTTATGATTCGTGTCGCTTCTCTGAAAGACATGGTTCATGCGAAATACACCAAAAAGGATATTTCAGGATTGACGCCTCAGGAACAGCTTGATCTGATTTCGGTGAAGGCACATGAACTTGTGAAACAGCAGTATTCCGTTTACAATCGTTCCCTTTTGCCCCTGATCAAACAGCATGGACTGGAAGTCGTGACGGAACATGAAAAGATGACAAAAGAGCAGGCAGAATTTGCTGATCGTTATTTTGAGGAAAATGTCTATCCAGTGCTGACGCCGATGGCGATGGATTCCTCAAGGCCATTTCCGCTGATCCGGAATAAGGCGCTGAATATAGGAGCGCTGATCTCAAGAAAGGATGCGAAAAACGGAAGCGGAAAGAACGCGAAAAATGAAAAGGACGCAAAAAGCGAAAAGGATGCAAAGGATATAAAAGCTGCAAAGAGCGAGAAGAATGAAAAGGGCGCATCGGATGATAAGGGATCGATGGAATTTGCGACGGTTCAGGTGCCTTCTGTGCTTCCGCGTATTATCCGCCTTCCGGATGCTGCGGATGGCACGAAATGCGTGATTCTTCTCGAAGAGCTGATCGAGCGGAATATCCACCAGCTGTTTTCCAACTACAATGTTGTCTGTGCCCATCCCTACCGGATTATGAGGAATGCGGATCTGACGATCGATGAGGACGACGCGGCGGATCTGCTCAAGGAGATTCAGAAACAGCTGAAAAAACGCCAGTGGGGCGAAGTGATCCGTTTGGAAATAGAAGATAATATGGATCCGAAGCTGCTCAAAATCCTTAAGCAGGAGCTGGATGTAAAGAGCGATGATATCTACAAGATCAATGGACCACTCGATCTGACCTTCCTGATGAAGCTGTATGGTACGGAAGGAATGGACGATTGCCGGCAGAAGCCTTATCAGCCGCAGCCGGTACCGGGCATGAACGAGGAGGAGGATATTTTTACCCAGATTCGCAAGGGGGATATTTTCCTGCATCATCCGTATATGACATTTGATCCTGTGGTGCAGTTTGTAAAGCAGGCGGCTGTGGATCCGGATGTGCTGGCAATCAAGCAGACGCTTTACCGGGTGAGCGGCAATTCACCGATCGTCATCGCGCTTGCGCAGGCGGCTGAGAATGGCAAACAGGTGTCGGTTCTGGTGGAGCTGAAAGCCCGTTTTGATGAAGAGAATAATATCAACTGGGCGCAGATGCTCGAAAAGGCAGGCTGTCATGTGATTTATGGACTGGTAGGCTTAAAGACCCACAGCAAGATCACGCTGGTGGTTCGCCGGGAGGAAGATGGCATCCGGCGCTATGTGCATCTGGGTACAGGTAATTATAATGATTCGACCGCGAAGCTGTACACGGACTGCGGGATCATGACCTGTTCGGAACCGATTGGTGAGGATGCGACCGCGGTATTCAATATGCTCTCCGGTTATTCAGAGCCAAAACACTGGAATCGCCTGGTATTAGCCCCAATCTGGATGCGGGACCGCTTCCTGTATCTGATTCAGCGGGAAACGCAGCACGCGAAAGCCGGCCGCCCGGCCAGAATCATCGCCAAGATGAATTCGCTGTGCGACAAAGGCATTATCGCGGCACTCTACGAGGCGTCCGCGGCTGGCGTACAGATCGACCTGATCATTCGCGGTATCTGCTGTCTGAAGACCGGAATTCCGGGAATCAGCGAGAATATCCATGTGCGTTCCATCGTTGGTACTTTCCTGGAACATGCGCGTATTTACTATTTCCTGAATGATGAAAATGAGGAATTCTATATGTCCAGTGCAGACTGGATGCCGCGCAACCTGGATAAGCGAGTGGAAATTCTGTTCCCGGTGGAAGACCCGGAGATTCAGGAGAAGGTGCGTCATATTCTTCAGGTGCAGCTGGACGACAATATGAAAGCACAGGTGCTGCAGCCAGACGGGTCTTATGAAAGAATAGACCGGCGCGGCAAGGAGCTTTTGTGCGCGCAGGACTTTTTCTGCGAAGAGGCCATTTCTGCGGCACAGGATGTAAAAAAAAAGAGTGAAGATGCGACGGATCCGGCAAAGACGCGGCGTTTCATACCCGCGGAGCCGTCGGAGGATTAAGAGACGGCCAGGAGAACGCTGAGGGAAAGATTAAGAGAAAAATCAGCTCAGCCTGGCACGCCCGTGAGTATGCGCGAAGCATACCTTCTTATAGGAGATGCAGGGATGACATTCAGAGAGACCACAAAGACGGTTCGGATCGGTGACCGTATTATCGGAGGAGGCAATCCGCTCCTGATCCAGTCGATGACAAATACAAAGACGGAGGATGTGGCGGCGACGGTGGCGCAGATTCAGGCGCTGACGGCTGCCGGATGTGACATCATCCGCTGTGCGGTGCCGACGATGGAGGCGGCGCAGGCACTTTCGGAGATCAAAAAGCAGATTTCCATTCCACTGGTGGCGGACATCCATTTTGACTATCGTCTGGCAATCGCCGCGATCGAAGCCGGTGCGGACAAGATCCGGATCAATCCGGGAAATATCGGGGAGGATGCAAAAGTGCGTGCCGTCGTTTCCGCGGCAAAAGAGCGCGGTATCCCGATCCGTGTCGGTGTGAACAGCGGTTCTCTGGAAAAAGAGATTGTGGAGCGCGATGGCGGCGTGACTCCTGAGGGGATAGTGGAGAGCGCGCTGCGCCAGACAGCCGTGATCGAAGATATGGGATATGACAATCTTGTGATCAGTATTAAGGCGTCGGATGTCATGTTCTGTGTAAAAGCACATCGCCTGCTGGTGGAGAAGACGAACCATCCGCTGCATGTAGGTATTACGGAGGCAGGCACTTTATACTCCGGGAATATCAAGTCTTCGGTCGGCCTGGGAATTATTCTCTCGGAAGGGATCGGAGATACGATCCGGGTTTCTCTTACCGGTGATCCGCTCGAGGAAGTACGTACTGCGAAGCTGATCCTGCGGACGCTGGGATTGCGAAAAGGCGGGATTGAGGTGGTATCCTGTCCGACCTGCGGCCGTACACAGATCGATCTGATCGGACTGGCAAATCAGGTGGAGAAGATGGTCGAAGATATCCCGCTGGATATCAAGGTGGCAGTGATGGGCTGTGTGGTAAACGG
Source organism: Clostridiales bacterium (assembly GCA_020859965.1). Taxonomy (GTDB): domain Bacteria; phylum Bacillota; class Clostridia; order Lachnospirales; family Lachnospiraceae; genus Choladousia. Next base: position 1,283 of record JAJBVF010000136.1, on the reverse strand, counting down.
TCCCGGAGAGGCGAAAGAAGCGGATATCGGAATCGCGGGGGGCAAAGGTGTTGGCCTTCTGATTAAAAAGGGCCAGGTCGTGCGTAAGGTGCCGGAGAATGAACTTTTGCAGACTTTGCGGAAGGAATTGGAGAACTGGGAGGCATGATGCCATGAGTAAGGCATTTTCGGAAGTCTTTCCGTCTCTGGATGTCAGTGATGAGCTGGAAAGCCTTCTGGAATATGTGACAGTAGAGCGGGTGACGATGAACCGGAAGCGCGATTTTATGCATATTTATATCGCGAGCGACCGGCTCATTTTCAAAAAATATGTACTGGATCTGGAGGAGCGGATCAAGGAGCAGCTGTTTCCGGATACCTATCTGACAGTGAAGGTAATTGAAAAATTTCATCTCTCAAAGCAGTATACGCCTCAGAGACTGATGCCGCTTTATGAGGAAAGCATTGCGCTGGAGCTGAAAAACTACAATGCGCTGCTTTACACGGTATTCCGCCAGTCGGAAAAAGAATTTAAAGATGAAAATACTCTGTGTTTGCAGATCCCGGATTCGGTCGTAGCGGATGGAAAAGAGCGGGAACTGCTGGACATACTGGAAAAGATTTTCTGCGAACGCTGCGGGCTGGACTTTCATGTGAGCGCAAAACGAACCGCGCCGGTGAAGAACCGGAAGCGGGAGCAGGCAGACCTGCAATTTGAGCAGGAGATTGAGGCAATTTCCCGTAATTACGCAAGAGCGAAACAGTCGGATCAGGAGGACACCGGGGCGGAAGGCGGAGCTGACGTCAGAGGAAATTCCGGCGGAAGAGATACGTTTGTAAACGGGAAATCAGGAAGAGAAACTGCAGCAGTTTTTCCGGATGGATTCGCGACAGATTCGGGAAAAGCAAATACAGAAAAAGATGCTGCCTCTGGCAGGAATGGCGCTTTTGCCGGAAACGGTGATACCGGGAAGAAGGCATCTGGCGGCAGCCCAGATAAGAAAACTGGTTTTTCGGGCCGGGAGTTTCAGAAAAAACGAAGCTTTTTCTCGGATCGTTCCGGCAGTATTCGCCGCTCGGACAATCCGGATGTCATTTATGGCAGAGATTTTGAAGGGGAGCCAATCCCGATTGAATCGATTACCGGAGAGATTGGCAGCGTAACCCTGCGCGGTCAGGTCCTTTCCGTAGAACAACGCGAGCTTCGGATTGAAAAGACGTTGTTTATGTTTAATATTACGGATTTTACGGATACGATCGGCGTCAAAATGTTTGTGAGAAAAGAGCAGGTGGAAGAACTGGCT
>JAJBVF010000334.1 GCA_020859965.1 Clostridiales bacterium | reverse complement strand
TTGCCAAACAGGTGCCACTGGCACCTGGCAACCGCTTAAAACATGAGGAGGCGCTGGACGTCCAGTGGACGTCCGGGAAGAATAAGACAAAACCATAAGGAATTTACGGTCGGAGAGGATACCTACCAGGTGTGCAAGGCACCATCGTCCTGACGGCAGATTGGAAGATATGCTTTGTGGAACGGATATCTGGCGGCAGTCTCTTCGTCTATATCACAGCCGATGCCGGGGGCATCCTTCAAATACAGATAACCGTCGCGGTAAGATATGCCGCCTCTGATGACTTCCCGGATCAGTCCATCCGTCGTGCCATCCTCCTGTATACCGAAATTGTAGGAGGATACATTCAGATGCCAGTTGACAGCATGCGTGATGGGCGAGACATCATTAGGACCGTGCCAGGCTGTTTTTACGTCATAGGTTTCTGCGAGAGCGGCGATTTTTCGTGCTTCTGTAATGCCTCCGATCCGGATAATGTCGCATCGGATATAATCAATCCAGTGATTTGTGATAGCGGGAAGACATTCCCAGCGGCTTTTATAGAGCTCGCCAAAAGCAATCGGGGAAGTTGTCTTTTCTCTCACATAGCGGAGGCTGTCCAGGCAATCCGGCGCGATCGGATCTTCAATGAAAAATGGTCGGTAAGGTTCAAGGGCATTGATCAGACGAATTGCCCGGTCCGGACTGAACCGCTCATGGAGATCGTAGATGATTCCGACGTCATATCCTACAGCTTCGCGCACTTTCACAAAATATTCCAGAGTACGTTCCCATTCCTCTTCCGGATTCCAGGGTTCTGTCACGGGACCGTTCTGATCCTCTTTCAGACCAAAAGTTCCGTTTGCTGCCGGAAGGCCGGCACGCAGCCGGATGACTTTCAGGCCTCTGGCTTTTACATAATCGGCCGCCTGTGCGATCTTTTCTTCCTGCGTTTTTCCGAGAACATGAGAATAGCACAGAACTTTATCCCGGACCTTACCGCCGAGCAGAGCGTACAGCGGCTTACCGCATTCTTTGCCAAGAATGTCCCAGAGCGCCATATCGATTCCACAGAGCGCGCTCATGACAATATTGCCGCCGCGCCAGTAGCTTCCGCGATAGATGAGCTGCCAGAAATCTTCAATTTTTCCCGGATCACGTCCGATCAGCATCGGGGTAAGATATTCATCGATCAGATCGGCTACGGCCTGTTCTCTGCCGTTTAATGAGGCGTCTCCCACGCCATAGATGCCGGAATCGGTGGTAATTTTGACAAACAGGTAATTTTGGTTTGGTGAAGTCAGTATGGTTTTTACATTTGTTATTTTCATGATTGTTGTCCTTGTAAAACGAAGCCTGTATACGGGTTCGCTTTCGTTCCTATAAAAATTTTGCTGTGAGTGCCTGGAAGCATTCGGAGCTGTTACCATTTTATCCTAAAGGAAAACGGGAGCGTTGTAAATCAAAAACAGAGTCTGCCGCAAGGAATTCCGTGTCCAAATTTGAAAGATGGCAAATCCTTTCAGAACAGGATGGAAATCCGATTCAGATGAAAGACAAATAGCCGCAAGGAATTCCGGTCAGATAAGATAAATCCGTATGGAATTTGATCCAGAATGGAGGTATGTCAGAATGCCAGAATGCCAGCGGAACAAGGTTTCCGAAGAGCAGATTGAGTATATCAGCAGAATAACGGCGGAATATGATTCCCTCTCGAAATCTCAGAAGAGGATTGCAAATTATATTCTGACGCACAGAGAAGAAGTCATTGGCTATTCTATCACTCAGCTCGCCCGGAAAACCAATACGGTTCCATCTACGATCACAAGATTCTGTCAGGCCCTTTCGTATAAGGGATATGGCGAACTGAAGTTGTACATGGAGAAAAACATTGTCACACCGCTTGCAAAGGAAACGCTGATTCAGAAAGATGATCCGGCTCAGCTGGTTTTGCAGAAGCTGGTAAATACAGGACAGAATGCATTTGCCGATACGCTGCGAACGCTTGATGCAAGGCTGATCACGGCAGCTGCCAAAGCAATTCTGGAGGCAGGGCATGTGGTTTTCTTTGGTCAGAGCAGCGGGTATGCGTCCTGCCTTTATGCGCAGCAGCAGCTTGGGAGATTTCATATACTCAGTCAGGCTGTGACGGGTAAAACGAATATGATATTTGCAGCCGGTGCATTGGAGAAAAACGATGTCGCTGTGGGGATTGCTTACAGCGGAGAGATTTCTTCTGTGATTGATGTGCTTCGAATCGCCAGAGAAAATCAGGCGACGGTGATCGTGATCACCGCCGCTCCGAATTCTACGATGGCAAAGCTTGCGGATATCCGGCTCCTTTACAGCAACCATATACCGGACGACCTTCAATATCTGCATCTGGCCAGCATCTGTGAAATTACGATTATCGGAGCAATCAGTGCTGAGATCATAAAGGACCCCGGACAGAAAAAGAAAATTGATCATAGCAGAAAAGCACTTTTAGCCAGCAGAAAAAAATAGCAGAAAGTAAGCCTTTTAGCGTGCTGCTATCTGAGCTCAAAGATTTCCTGATCCAGGCCGGTCAGAACTTCATAGCCATCGGCGGTAACGAGAACCTCATCTTCAATCCGGACACCGCCGATCCCCGGCACATAGATGCCCGGCTCGATCGTGATGATCATATTTTCTTTCAATATCTGATCGGAGCCGGGGGTGATAGTTGGCCATTCCTGGCTGCTGATGCCGATACTGTGTCCAAGGAAGGGATTAAAATATGGTTTCCAGGGATGTCCCTCAAGCAACCGAAAAGCCTGCTGCATCAGTTCTGCATAAGTCACACCCGGACGGATCAGAGCGATACAGTTACGTTCTATCTTCCACACCAGCTGATATAGTTCTTTTTGCATGGGACTTGCTTTGCCGATGCAAAAACTTCTTGTCCAGTCGGAAGCATAGTTTTTTACAGTCGCTCCAAAATCCAGCAGGACAATTTCACCCTCACGGATTTTCCTTTCTCCAGGCAGATTGATCGTGCGGAGCGCGTTTTCTCCGGAAAGAACTTTCATCGTAAATGGGACGCCTTCCGAACCGTTTTTTCTCATAAAGTGTTCCAGTTCAGCGACTACGTCCAGCTCCTGTCTGCCGGGGAGGAGCAGTTCTTTCGCGTATTCCATTGCGTCGCTCGCCACGCAGGCTGAAGTGCGAAGATGTTTGATCTCGGAAGCGGATTTGATACATCGGGCAGACTTCAGGAGGCCGGATACGTTCGCCCAGATCAGCTTTTTCTGCTGCGTTTGTGCTGCCAGTTCCTGCATTGCACGGTAGAGTTCCAGCGATAAATCTTCTTCTTCGTATCCGATGCACATCGTATTTTGGAAGTCATTCAGAACATCAAGAATTACAGACGCCAGATGCTGCAAATCTCCCCGATAGGGGACGAGTTCCGTTCGGAAAGATGCATCGACAGGAGTACAGGAATCAGTGGAGTACAATGGGATTGTTTCCGCAACCAGATCTTTCCAGGCTGCCGGAATGAAAAAGTAATTCTTATCCGGCATCATCAGTACACAGTTGTAGCCAATCTGTCCGGGCCTTCGGGCAGTTGTATAAAAGTCCGTCACATAGAAAATGTTTTGCGGGCTGGTGAGTAATACCGGATAATTGCAGTTCCCAAATAGTTCTTTATATCGTTTCATGTTTTGTTTTCCTTTCTGCCTGTCCGCTTATGAAATTGCAGGATTCTGGAATTGAGCAGCAGGCATGGATCCAGATATGTATGAGATCATTCGTTATGTTCGCATATCATAGACGGGAGACCGGAGATTGTGATATGATCGGAATTTTCCGGAGAAACGTCTGCGTTTTCAATCACGATTACACGGGCACCATCGGAAAGCACATGTGTATGCCAGACCCCCTTTTTCACATTGTACATAATCCCGGGAGTCAGTCTTATGGCTGTGATTTTCCCGGGATCATCGTCTCCACCATTCCCGAGATATAAGGTGCAGCTGCCTTCCAGCAGAATAAAGACTTCATCAGAAGTATTGTGACGCTGCATATCTGTAATATTTTCTATATGAAACTTTGGCGTATCATTCAGATAAGCAACCCGCCATCCTTCATACCAGATAAGCGGATGGTAGCCTGGCTCCGTACACGAGCGGATTTCGATCAGATCTTCTTTCATAAGTTTGCTCCTCTTTTCACATTTTTTGCGGAATCTTTTATCAGAATACCCTTTGAGGAAGGCACGGTAAATGGTTTTCTGCTGATTTAGCAATGAATTTTTTATTTGCATACGTTTTTGCGCAAATCTTTCCGGAAATAATTGCGGAATCAGGATACTGGAATTGGAAAGAGTTGCACATTGGGGAAATTACCGTTTACTTCAGGGAAACGCTTATTTATAATGACCATATCATAAACTTCAGGCAGTGTTTTTGTTGTGCTCTCGGAATAGAAAAACGGATGCCATGCGGATCATTCCGTGTG
>JAJBVF010000050.1 GCA_020859965.1 Clostridiales bacterium | reverse complement strand
GTGCTTTCCTCTGTCTCCGTTTCCTCAGCTGTTTCTGCGTCATCCGCCATCTCGCTGCTCGCGTCCATAGCAACTGTCACATCATAGCTGATCTGATAGATCACGGAATTGTCATAATCAAGATCTGCCAGCAGATAATTTCCATCTCCGGATACATCAACGCCCTTATACGCACACGGCAGGACTTCATTTCCATGCCAGTCGATCACACCATAGTTGTAATCACTGTCTTCCACTTCATACAGCATCCCTGAAGTATTATATAACGCATAAACATAAGAATAACCATCCAGAGAAGTCTCGATTCCATCCGCAGAGATCAGAAGCTCGTTGCCTTCCATGTCTGTCAGTGTCGCCGAGGCGCCTTTCAGATCTACATTATCCACTGCATAGGCCGGACCGCTGACAACCGTACCGCCTTCCGTGACAAACACCAGCTTCCCATCCTGCTCTGCCGCGAAATACCCAAACGCATTGTAGCCGGACGTGTTTCCATCCTCATCTTCAGGTGAATAGTAGTTTGTCAGCACATCCTCATATGCTACCGGAAGCACTTCATTGCCCTGTTCGTCGATCAGGCCATAAAGCTCGCCATCAGAAACCATGGCATATCCGCCATAGAACGAATAAATTGTGTAATAAGACGGCTCCATAATAATGTTGCCAGACGCATCTTTCAGCCCATACTGCCCATTCTCATAATACTCTACGATATCAGAAGCATCCTCCTGCTCCGCATAAATACTGCTAAGATCCGTCGCGACCGCAGTGAAGCTGCTGTCATACGCTGTGATCGAAGTAGTTGACCGATCCTGAATATTGATATATTTCCCGGCAGCATAAGCATCCATAAACTGATCGCGCGTCAGCGTGGCAACCACAGATGCCGTATGATCCTCCATATAATAAACGTCAACCGTATTGATCAGAAGGTAGGTATCCGAATCCGAACTGAACCAGTTTGTCATCGTAAAATCATACTGCGACGCATCCGCTTCGGTCAGCATGTAGCCCAGAGCCCAATGATTATTAAGAATATCTGCGTAAGTATACTGGCAGGGAACTACTTCTTCTCCCGCAAGGTTCAACACTCCTCTGCAGTCCCAGGAATCTCCCGCCACAATAGCCGAAATATAGCCATAGTCATAAGAAAAGCTATAGGTATAGATCATATCGGTCAGCATCGTTCCATCAATTTCCATAATACCATAGCCCGAATCTCCTTCCACGCTCAGAAGATTCGTCCCGTCAATCCAGTCTGCATCCTGTACGGCAGCCACTTCTGTCAATGTAGTATCCGCTTTCGCAAAAACAGGCATGCAAAACAGGGTAACAGCCAGCCCCATCAACAAAAATTCCCTTTTCATAACCGCTTCTCCTTTTTTGTTTCATCGTAGCATTAAACATAAGGAAAGTCAAAACGTATTTTGTAAAAAGTGTGCAAAGCAGGTAACGTGAATCCAGATACAGACTGCCGGCTCACAGAACCATCCATATCAGATACAGAAATCCGATCAGCGCACAGCACACGAGCAGATAAACCAGCCCAATGAGCAGTCCCGCTTTCATCGCGGCAAACGTATACATACGCCGTTCCCGGCGCGTGAATGGAGGCTGTTTCGGTTCCGCCGTGTCTTCATCTTCGGCATCGGCCTCCGATTCATGAGATCTCCTCCGTTCAGGGAGATGGCCAAACATTCCCGGTCGTCCGACGCCGCTCATATCCGCGATCGTACGACCGTCATCGGTATATTCCTTCTGAACCTTTTTATTTTGCAACAGAACCACCTCCCTGATTGAAGCGCAGGCGCTTTGGCAGACTTTAAACTGTCCTGCGTGAATGGCATGCGTTCAGAGCTTCATTCTCATTTATCATAAAGATGACATACCACATAATGTCCCGGCTCTGCTTCAATCTGCTTTGGCGCTTCTTCTTTACAGCGCTGTGTGCATTTTGCGCAGCGGGTATGGAATTTGCAGCCGCCCGGCGGATTTGCCGGAGACGGGATTGAGCCTTCCAGAACGATCCGGTTCATCTTCGCCTTCGGATCCGGAATCGGGATTGCTGAGAACAGCGCTTCCGTATACGGATGCAGCGGATGAGCGAAGATATCTGCTGTCGCACCATATTCCACCAGATTACCCAGATACATGACGCCGACCACATCCGAAATATGCTCAACCACAGACAGGTCATGCGAGATGAACAGGTAGGTCAGATTCCGCTTCTCCTGCAGCTCTTTGAGCAGATTGATGATCTGTGCCTGAATCGAAACGTCCAAAGCAGACACCGGCTCATCGCAAACGACAAACTCCGGATTCAGGGCAAGCGCTCTGGCAATACAGATACGCTGGCGCTGTCCGCCGGAAAATTCGTGCGGATAGCGGTCTTTATGAAATGGCTGCAGGCCGCAGTCGTCCATGACCTTATCGAGATAATCGTTGTATTCCGCTTTGCTCACCAGATTGTGTTCCTTAACCGCTTCTCCGATGATCTCACCGACCGGCATACGCGGAGAGAGGCTGGAAAACGGATCCTGAAAAATAATCTGCATCTTTGTGCGCATTGGCCGCATCTCTTTTTTCGAGAGATCGTAAACCTCCTGACCGTTAAATAATACCTGGCCGCCGGTCTTCTCTCCTGCAAGGCGCAGAATGGTCCGGCCGGTTGTGGTCTTGCCACAGCCGGATTCACCGACAAGCCCCATCGTCGTGCCGCGTTTTAAATTAAAAGTAACACCGTCCACTGCCTTGACATAGCCTACTGTATGAGAAACCATGCCGCCCTTAATCGGAAAGTATTTTTTCAGACCATTTACCATCAGGATATATTCCGGGTCATATGTGACCGGCGTATATTCCTGGCTGTTTCCGGCTTCATTTATCTTCGCACTGCCTGCTCCCATCACGCCTCACCTCCCTCTTTTTTCTCTGTCCGGCTTTTTGTACCGGAAGATCTTTCCGAATCGACCGTTTTCATGTGATCCATTTTCACAGCATCCGGTTTTAAGATATCCGATTCCGCAGCGTTTTCCTGTCCATAATACCGATAACAGCTCACCTTGTGTGTCGCACTTAAGGAAATCTCGTGCGGATATTCGCCGCCGCATTTTTCCAAGCACATCTCACAGCGATCCTTGAAGTAACAGTAATCCGGCATATTGACCGGGTTCGGCACCTTGCCCGGGATGGAATACAGCTTATCGACCTGTTTCCCGACCACCGGTTTTGAAGCCATCAGGCCGATCGTATACGGATGAGACGGGTGCTCAAAAATCTCTTCCGCAGTCCCCTTCTCCACCACACGTCCGGCATACATCACAACTACATAGTCCGCCATTTCCGCAATCACGCCCAAATCATGCGTGATCAGCATGATCGAGGAATTGATCCGATCCTTCAGTTTGCGCAGCAGATCCAGAATCTGTGCCTGAATCGTCACATCCAGCGCCGTCGTCGGCTCATCTGCGATGATCACCTTCGGATTACAGGCCAGTGCCATCGCAATCATGACGCGCTGTCTCATACCGCCGGAAAGCTCATGCGGGTACATGCGGTATACGCCTTCACTGTTTGCAATGCCTACCATTTCAAGCAATTCGATCGTACGTGCTTTCACATCCGCCTTGCTCTTTCCTTCTCCATCATGCAGAGCGATGACTTCATCGACCTGTTTGCCGATCCGAAATACCGGATTCAGGCTCGTCATCGGCTCCTGAAAGATCATAGAGACATAATTGCCGCGGATTTTCTGCATCGCTTCCTGCGGCACCTTTGAGATTTCATAAGCTTTACTGTTTTTGGAATCAGAGCCATTCGCACCACTCATATTTAAACGGATCTCGCCGGATACGATCTGGCCCTGCGGGCGCTGCACCAGCTGCATCAGGGAAAGGCTGGTCACGGATTTTCCGCAGCCCGACTCACCCACAATACCGACTGTCTTGCCGGCCGGGACGTCAAATGTCACACCATCGACGCTCTTTACCGTACCTGTATCGGTAAAGAAATACGTATGCAGATCGTCAAACTCTACTACATTATTCGGGTCGCGCATCTGTGTCATATACTCAGCTTCCGGCACATGCCTGCGTTTCCTCTTCTTTTCAAATTCATCCGTGATCCTGCGGTTTTCTCTGGAAATACGCCGCGATTCCTTCGCCGAGAGATAGCCTTCCGCCTGCTTCTTTGCCATAATCCTCTACCTCCCTTATCGTTTCATCTTCGGGTCAAACGCGTCCCGAAGTCCGTCGCCGACGAAGTTAAATCCAAGCACTGTGATCAGCAGGCAGATGCCGGCCGGAATCCAGATAAACCAGTAGTTCGTCATTACATAAGTACTGTTCACATCGTTGATAATATTTCCCCAGGAAGCAAATGGGAATTTTACCCCCAGTCCCAGGAAAGAAAGCGTCGCTTCCGTGATGATCGTGCTGCCCAGCATCATCGTACAGGATACGATCAGCTGCGGCATGACGTTCGGAATC
>JAJBVF010000577.1 GCA_020859965.1 Clostridiales bacterium | reverse complement strand
GTTATTTATTGACATTCAGTCAGAGAAAGGTGGTTTTATTGAATTATACTACATTTTTAGAAAAGCTTACAAAAGAAGTGAAAAATCAGGCCGGTGCGCAGGCACGGGTTTCTATCAATCGTATCCAGAAGATCAACCTGCCGGAATCCGATGGGATGACAATCCTCTTCCCAGGTGAAAACGCGTCTCCGGCTATCTACGTAAATTCTTTTTATCAGGAAAACCTCCGTGAAAGTGATATTCCTGCTATTGCCGCACAGGTTCTTTCCATTCATCAGGAAAACAAATCCGCTACCTCCTGCGACCTGTCCTTCTACACAGATTTTGAAAAATCACAGCGCAGCATCGTCTGCCGTCTTATCAACTATGAAAAAAACCGGGAGCTTCTGAAAACGATTCCTCATCGTCAGATTCTGGATCTGGCGATCGTCTATTATTATCAAATGGAGAACAGCGTCTGGGGCAAATCCAGCATCCTCGTACGCAATTCACATATCGCCATGTGGCAGATCAGCAATGACGATCTTCATGCCATGGCAATGCAAAATACCCGACTTTTGCTTCCCATGCATATCACAACATTAGGAGAAATGCTCTCAGATCTTCCGGATTGTCCTCTTCCCACTCCGGAAGAAGATCCCCCTTCCATGTACGTCCTTACTAATAAGGACATGTGCTATGGAGCGATCAATATTGTTTTCGACGATATTCTGCATGCGGTCAGTACCAGACTTGGCGGCGATTTTTATGTCCTGCCAAGCAGCATTCATGAGTGCCTGCTTCTTCCCGTCTCCTCATGGAATGATACAGAACCGCAAAGGCTTCAGGAGATCGTAGCAGAAATCAATGAAAAATATATCGCAGCGGAAGAGGTGCTTGGAAATCACGTGTACCGGTACTTCCAGAATTCCGGCTCTCTTTGTCTGATGGCATAACAAAGTTTCCTATATCAAAGAAAAGGCAGGACAATCACTGTCCTGCCAAAACCTTCATACGCACCTGAAGGGATTCGAACCCCTGACACATGGTACCGGAAACCATTGCTCTATCCCCTGAGCTACAGGTGCACTTTGCGCATCCATTCGCGCAACAGTTATACTAACACATTTCCATTGATTTGTAAAGGATTAAAAATATTTGACTTTTCGCCCGCACACTCTGTCGGTTGCAAACTACATCCATACCAGACATGCGTTCGGTTCCTGTCTAAGACTTGAATCGTACGACCATCTGAACCGTATGAGAAACATTATAACTGCTGTAACCATAACACCCGACATTCCAGCCTGCCCAGTCGCCTTCAGGATCATAATACTTTCCATCAATCTGTACCCAGGTATGCTTGGTATATCCATCCGAAGCTCTGTCGCGGGAACCCGGTACACGCCCCCGGATAAGGTAAGCATCATATCCCACTTCGCAGGCTAATGCCGCAAAGGCGCTGGCGAAGCACTTACAGTCGCCTCTATGGGTAGAAAGCAAATAATACGCACATTTTTTTTGCCATCCGGAAGTAATCGAACAGGAATAGGTCATATAAGTCCACCCACTTCCTGTCACATAGTCCCAGCAGGCCTTCAGCTTCTGCTCTTTCGTCATGTTATCGGTGGTAATCTGATCCACGATCTGCATGGTCAGTATTTTAAGTTTAGAGGCGACATTGCTTTTCGCATATCCTTTTTTCGTAAAAGTAATGCCGTCTTTCTCAGTAGTCAATCTTCTTCCTTTCGCGTTTGCACGGTAAAGGCGATTGTTTACAACAAACCATCCCGTCGAGGCCTGTCCTTTTTTGTTGACATAATAAACGTATCCATTGACTGTCACAAATCTGGATTTTTTTCCGGTAAGAAGATGTCCTTCTTCGTCAAAAACATATACTGTATCCCCGATCTTATATCCGCCAACCGCTGCTCTGCCATTGTCTTTAAAATAATACCGGTAGTCCCCGATCGTCTTCCACTTACTTTTCAGAAGCGATCCATCCGCCTTATAAAAATAATAATGTTTTCCTTTTTTAACCAGACCCTTTTTTACTTTATTCTGTTCAGTCGCTGTCGTCTCTTCTGACGATGTTTCCGAAGCTGCGGCGTAAACCGAAACTGTAGTTCTGTTCGGAATTCCGATGATCAACAGAAATAACAGAGAAAAAAGTACGAAAAATCTTTTGTTCACAGCCCGCCAATTTCCTTTCTATTAAAGATTTGCAGATATTTTATTACTCGCAGCAAAACCAGCTGCTCGTTAACTTGCGAACTTCGCTGCCGCAAGCGCCGCGAACTTCTTGCAAGTTACATTATACGCATGTTCCGCAAAAAATACAATTATTTTCTGTCCAAAAAAAAGATTGCGTCAGTCGCGAAGAGTTGCTACAATTGGCAAATAAGATGTCTATACTTTTATCGAGGTGTTTTTTTATGTTGATTAAAAATGGTATGATCATTTCTCCCGGCACTCATGAACAATATCCCGCTGATATCCGAATCGCGGACGGACAGATCATGCAGATCAGTGCTGCCGGATCTCTGGAGAGAACGAAGGAACAGGAAGAAGTAATCGACGCATCCTCCTGCATCGTTGCTCCCGGACTTATTGATATCCATGTGCATTTCCGCGACCCGGGACTTACGTATAAAGAAGATCTGCATACCGGTGCGCGCGCAGCGGCAGCCGGAGGCTTTACTACGGTTATCTGTATGGCAAATACAAAACCACCTGTCGACACGCCAGAAACTCTTGCAGATCTGATTTCCCGTGCAGAAAAAGAAGACATCCGGGTGCATTTTGCAGCTGCTGTCACAAAAGGCCTGCGAGGACAGGAACTTACCGATTTTGAGACACTTGCGGCACTGGGGGCATGCGGTTTTACCGATGACGGCATTCCCCTGATGGACACAAAACTGACAGAAACTGCAATGCGCCGCGCAAAAGCGCTTGGTCTTCCGCTCTCCTTCCACGAAGAAGACCCCACCTTTATAGATAAACCCGGCATGAACCGCACTGCTCCGGCCATTGCGGAAGATCTTCTGGTCGCACGCGATTGTATGCTTGCAAACTATACTGGCGCTGTCATTGATATCCAGCACATAAGCTCGGCGGCATCCGTAGCACTCGTCCGCACAGCAAAATCTCTGGGGGCGCCCGTGTTCGCTGAAGCCACGCCACATCATTTTTCACTCACAGAGAAAGCTGTCGAAAAATACGGTACCTGTGCAAAAATGAATCCGCCCCTGCGTACAGAGGCTGACCGACAGGCGATCATTGAAGGACTCAGGGACGGTACGATCGATATCATAGCAACAGACCACGCGCCGCACAGCAAAGAAGAAAAGAACCGGGAGGATTTCTTCTCCGCTCCCAGCGGTATCATTGGACTGGAGACCTCTCTCGCACTGGGAATCACCAATCTTGTGCGCCCCGGTCATCTTTCCCTGCTGCAGCTTATGGAAAAAATGACCGTAAATCCCGCCAGGCTCTATCAGATAGACGCTGAAGCAAAAACCGGCACAGTCCGTGCGGACGGAATCCGGCTTTATGGTTCCATCCGTCCGGGCTGTGCCGCGGATCTGGTTATTTTCAATCCGAATGAGACATTCGTCGCAGGCAATTATCAGTCTAAATCAGAGAATTCCCCCTTTACCGGCTGGAAACTGTATGGGAAGGTTCACTATACAATCTGCAGGGGAAAAATTGCATGGAATGACAGAAAGTCTTAAAGCGGAACACAGGCGTTATACATCATCATATGGCGATTACGCTCCACCGATTGTTTGCATAATTAGGTACATTTCTGCCTGTAGTGCCGTACGGCAGTCCGCAATAATCATGTGTGGAGTCCGCCATTTGCCAGTCAGGGTCGTAGACGTAGTTTCCGATCTCAGCCCAGCCATGTCCGCCCGATGAGACGGCATTTACCTGATAACCAACTGCATTTGCGAGATAAGCGAACATAACAGCATAGGTATAACAGTCTCCGGTCGTACTTCCATTGACAAAAATCCGGGTTGCGTAATAAAGATCCCAATTTGTCTGATTATGGAAAGAACCAAGTCCGGCGTAACTGAGATAGGATCTTGTGTAGTCAAAGCATTTCCTCAGTTTTTCTTTTTTCGTGTCCGTACATTTTGTGATGGACTGCATCATGACATTTGCCTTGTAAAGAATCGGAAGCTTTTGCTTACTGTAAGAGGTCATCTTTGCTTTCCCATTTGCTTTTAAGGTAATGCCATTCACAGTTGCAGACGTCACCATATATCCTTTTTTCCTTTTTGCGATCTTAAAATAATAGTAATTATTGCCGATCTTCTGCCATCCGGTACGCTGTACGCCTTTCTCATCAAAATAATAGAACTTTCCGTTAATTTTCTTTTTACAGTCTTTTACTCTTTTCCCGTTACTGTCATAATAATAAACCTTTCCGGACGCCGCAGTATACCCGGTATTCTTTTTTTTGGATGCAGCCATGGCTGTGGATGAAGCAAAAACCATCAG
>JAJBVF010000553.1 GCA_020859965.1 Clostridiales bacterium | reverse complement strand
TATTGTGGGTGTGCGCTCCTGTGGGGCAGATACGGAACCGGCAAATACCGGGACTTCGGAAAATGGGGCCTCTACGGAGTTTGAAAATACGGAGGTCTCCACAGAGGGCGAAATATTGGCCGATACAGAAATCGCCAATACGGAGGGCGCCGAAACAGAGGCTCCTACAGAAACCGAGAATACAGAGACCGAAATAACCGGCGACGCAGAAACCGAAACCACGGAGGAAGAAATCGTAAACCACGACATCCCCGATGTCAGCGGCCTGGAATACCCCTTCAACACCATGTCCCTGGATTGGGGCGAGGACACGCTGGACGGCTGGTACCATTACGACATCCCAACGGAGTACGAGCAGACGGGCGGCTACTTCCCCGACGCTGTGCAGGTGTACACCTACGCCCTGTGTAAGCAGAACAACATTGACTACCCAACTGTGCTGGCGATGATTGAGGTGGAGAGCGGCTACCAGTACGATGCCGTGAGCAAGGACGGCGCCCTTGGCTATATGCAGCTTGTTCCCAAGTACCACTCCGAGCGTCTCGGCGGCACGACATCAGAGGACGTGTATCTCAATCCATACACAAACATCTACGCAGGCATCAGCTTCCTTGCAGAGCTGAGTGAGAAGTACGGTACGCTGGATGAGGTGCTGACCGCTTACCACTACGGTGTGAGCGGAGCGAGACGCTCCTTCTGGAGCAAGGGCGAGATCGGTTCCGATTACTCAGATGAGGTTCTGGAAGTGGCAGAGAGGATCAGGACGGAGCTTTACGGGAGTGAGTAAAAACGCACCCCCAGGGGCCCGGTCTGAATCTCTGCCACCTGTTTTTCCGTGGAACGGTGCGGCCTCTTCTTCGCGTTTTCGCAAAATTCGCAGCCCCCGGCCCCGGCTGGGGCTGGAAGCGCGAAATGTGAATGTACAAAATCAAAACGGAATTGAACCGGATTTTACGAAAACCCATGAATTTTCCTTAAAAAACAGGGGAATTTCGTGGGTTTTGGCATGATTCGGTTGAATCAGATGTTCCCGTGAACTGCAACTTTTTTTGCGGCGTTTTGGCGGGCAGAATCAAATATTTTTTATTGTGTTTTTTTATGTTTTTTACCAAAACGGCAGGACTTACGGCGCAGCATGGAAATTGCGGCACGGAGTTTTGACGGAGCATGGAGATTATGGAAAGGGGTGAGGACTTTGAAACCAACGATGGAGCTTTTGATGGCAGACCTGTTCCCGGAGGGAGCATTGGAGGAACTGGCGGAGAACACTGTGAGCAGGATGTGCCTGGAATGCGGGAAACCGATCGAACTGAACCATACCGGCCGGCCGAGAAAATTCTGCTCGGATAAGTGCAGGAGCCGGTGGCACTCAAAGCATCCGTCCCCTCAGAACTGGTCGAGCACCCGGACGGCACTGTGTCCGCAGTGCGGGAAGGAGTTCCTGGCAAGCCGGGAGTCACCGAGGCCGAGGAAGTATTGCAGCCGCGCCTGCGCAAACCGGGCGAGGGCGAAGAAAAAGAAGGGAGAGGATACAGATGGGAGTGCTTTATGATGTTGCGGTTGAGGGCAAGGACCTGAAAACAGAGAAGCCACCTGAGACTGTGGGTGTCTATGCCATCAGCAATACACTGGCAATCTGTGTACATGAGATTGACTATACTGACGACCGGGTGCTGGCATCCGGCAATGGCGACAGTCCGCAGTGGTATTCCATGACGGAGCAGCATAACGAGGATACGGATGAGTGGGAGCAGGGCTTTATGTTCGGCTCTTTTTTCGTGCCGTTCTCTCAGGTCATGCGTGTATGAGGGAAAGGAGAAGGAAATGAAACCTACAGCAGAATTGAAAGTGCTGCCGGTATCCGTATTAAAGCCGGCGGCGTACAATCCCCGGAAAAAGCTGAAGCCGGGGGATAAGGAGTACGAAAAAATCCGTGCATCCATTGAGGAGTTCGGTTTTGCCGACCCGCTTGTGGTCAACAGTGACATGACGATCATCGGAGGACATCAGCGCTTGACTGTTGCGATGCAGCTCGGATACACTGAGGTGCCGTGCGCCGTAGTCGATGTGGATAAGACCAGGGAAAAGGCGCTGAACATCGCGCTTAATAAAATCACCGGCGCGTGGGACGATGACCTGTTGGCTGATTTGTTGAAGGACATCCAGGCGGCAAACTTCGACCTTGCGAAGACTGGTTTTGACGCACCTGATATTGAGAGCCTTTTCAATAAGGCGTTCGACAAGAACATCACGGAAGATAACTTCGATGTAGAGTCGGAGCTGAAGAAACCGGCCTTTTCCAAGCCGGGAGACATCTGGTGCCTTGGCAGGCACAAGGTCATCTGCGGGGATTCGACCCTGCCGGAGACTTTTGAAAAGCTGCTCGGTGACAGGAAGGTCAACCTGGTCTGCACGGACGCTCCATACTTTGTGAACCTGCAGAACAAGTCCGGGACGATTGCCAACGACAACCTGGATGACAAGGAAGCATACCAGTTTTTGATGAAGGTGTTCACCAACTTCAAAAATGCGATGGCAAAGGATGCTTCGATTTACGAATTTTACGCAACGATGAAAACCCGTGTGTTCTACGATGCTTTTGAGGATGCGGGTTTCAAAGTCGGCGCCGGTCTTATCTGGAAGAAGCCGCGCGCTCCGTTCATGCGGACGGACTGGAAATTCAACATGGAGCCGATCATCTGGGGATGGCGTAAGGATGGCAAGCACATCTGGTACGGCGACCAGAAGCAGACGGCTGTTTTTGAGTTTGATGGCATCAAGGATTCCGAGAAGGAGGGCTTCGGCCATCCGAGCTCTAAGCCGGTACAGCTTATCGCTTACCTCATCAAGCAGTGTACGATGACCAACGGCCTTGTGTTGGACGGCTTCCTCGGATCAGCGAGTACGCTGATTGCCTGTGAGCAGCTCGAAAGAGTCTGCTATGGGGTGGAACTGGAAGTCAAATTCGTGGATGTGGCAGTGAAAAGATATGTTGCATTCCATGACGGCGATGCCTCCGATGTGTATGTCATGCGTGACGGGCAGAAGCTGACGCTGGACGAAGCCATGCAGCTGATGGAAGAGGAAGGAGGCGCGGACGATGTCGCTGATAATTGATGAGAGCATGTTTGGAAAGCCGCTCCGGGTGAGCGGCACCATTTATTTGGAGGACGCCTCAGAGGATGAGGACACTGGCAGTACGGACACTGGCACCACAACAGGTGATCAGGATACAGAAGACCAGGGAACCGGAGATCAGGATAGCGGGGAGCTGGACACAGACGGCTCCGGCACTGACACCGACAGCCAGAATGAAACCCCGGAGACAGACGATGTGGACACCGGCGAGACCGGGGATGCGGAGAACGACGGGAACACAGAGGTCATCGGCTATGCCAAGCTGCGGACGATGATGAACATCCGGGATAAGAATTCCCTTGACTCTGAAATCGTGACCATCTACAAGAAAGACACCTTCGTGCCAATCCTGCAGTATTGCAGCAACTCCTGGGTACGGATCATCTGTGAGGAAGCGGACTGCGGCTATGCCTATGTGTGCAACACGGATAATGTTTACCTGATCATCGGCAAGAGCATCTACACTGTGCAGAAGGGTGACACCATCAAGTCCATCGCGGCAGACCTGCTCGGTGACGAGGAGCGGTACACGGAGATTAAGAGCCTGAACGAGTTCTCTTCCAATGTCATCGCGGAGGGGCAGGTACTCCTGATCCCGGAAGTCTGATAAGGAGGGGCTATGGAACAGAAGAATAAACAGCTGACCCTCGGCAGCCTCTTTTCAGGCTCCGGGGGTTTTGAATTGGCGGGGACGCTGGCAGGAATCAAACCTGTGTTTAACAGCGAGGCTGAGCCGTTCCCGATTGCGGTGACCTGCAAGCGGTTCCCCGAAGTGAAGCATTATGGTGATGTGTCCGCCTTAAACGGCGCGGACCTTGAGCCGGTTGACATCATCACCTTCGGAAGCCCATGCACCGACCTGTCCATCGCGGGCAAGCGGGCAGGGCTTGACGGGGAGCATTCCGGATTGTTCCACGAGGCAATCCGTATCATAAAAGAAATGAGGGAAAAGACCAATGGACAATATCCAAGATACGCAGTCTGGGAGAACGTCTTCGGCGCTTTCTCCTCCCACAAAGGGGAGGACTTCAAAGCCGTCCTCGAAGCGTTCATCCGGATCGCAGAACCAGAGGCGGCCCCGGTGCCTATGCCTGAAAAAGGGAGCTGGCCCTATGCTGACGTTCTATTGGGAGACCGATGGAGCGTTGCTTACCGAACTCTGGACGCTCAATATTGGGGAACGCCCCAGCGTCGTAGACGAATCTACCTTGTCGCAGATTTTAGAGGCCGGAGCGCAGGAGAAGTATTATTTAAGTCCGAAGGCCTGTCGGGGTATACTCCACAGAGCCAGCGTTCGTGGGAAGGAACTTCCGGAAATCTTACGCAAAGCACTGGAGCGGCAGGCGGCGGCAATGGAGA
>JAJBVF010000204.1 GCA_020859965.1 Clostridiales bacterium | reverse complement strand
AACCCCTGAGGTTTCTGCCATCCCTTACGCAGACCTGATCATCGGGCTGCTGGAATCCGCCGGGATACGAAAAATTGATCTCATCGTAAATCGTATCCGCATGGATATGGTTCGACGTGGGGAAATGATGTCTGTCGAAGATGTTTTGGATATTCTATCTGTCGATCTCATCGGCGCGGTGCCCGATGAAGAAAGCGTTGTCATTGCGGCAAACCATGGTGAGCCGGTGCTAGGCAGTGATACACAGGCAGGCAGTGCCTATATGAATATTGCGAGGAGGGTTCTTGGTGAGACAGTGCCGCTGCTTCATCTGAATGAGCATACCACATTATTTCACCGGATAGCTGCCGGACTGCTTGGAAAAAAATAGTATTTCCGAGAATATAGTGAACCTGATCATAATGGGAGGCGTAAATGCATAATCACCGGAAACGGACGACACTTACGTCAGGAGAAATTGCAAAAACACGTGCGGGACTTACTGTATCAGCAGACAGGCTTGACTGTGATCCGAAAGTGCTTCCTCAGATGTGCCGCGAACTTACGGATGTGCTTTCCAAATATATCAATACAGACGACGATGAAATAAGCATACGGATTACTTTTTTTTACAGGATGAAACGGGGAATTTCAGATGTTAAGACAATACAAATTAAGTGATTATAATTTCCGGCTGGTTTTATGGGTTAGCGCCCTGTCTGTACTTGGAATACTGGTCGTTGGAAGCGCGGAATCGGATTATATGAGCAAGCAGATTTTTGGATTTGTCCTCGGACTACTACTGATGATTATTATCTCTCTGATGGATTATATCTGGATTCTGAATTTCAGCTGGTTTATCTATCTCGGAGCCAACCTGCTGCTTCTTCTGGTACTTGTCAGCAGTTTTGGATCCTCTGGCGGCGGCGCAACACGCTGGCTGGAATTCGGCGGATTGCGTTTCCAGCCTTCCGATATCGCCAAAATCATGCTGATTCTGTTTTTTGCCAGATATTTTGAAAACCATGAAGAAAATCTTAATACATTCCGGACAATTATTACTTCTGTGATCCTGATCGGCATTCCTCTGATCCTGATTCTGCGGGAACCGGATCTTTCCACAACGATTGTGGTAGCTCTTGTATTTTGCGCATTGATCTTTGCAGCTGGCTTAAGCTACAAGGTTATTGCCGGAATACTGATTGTTTTCATTCCGGTAGCAATCATCCTTCTCAGTGCAGTAATTCAGCCTGGCGATACTGAAAATGAAAATTATCAGCTGACAAGAGTCTATGCCTGGCTCTATCCGGATGAGTATCCTTCTGAGTCCATGCAGCAGCAGAACTCCATCAAGGCAATTGCCTCTGGCCAGCTTTATGGAAAGGGGCTGGATAATGATGATGTGGAGTCCGTGAAGAATGGCGGATTTGTCTCTCAGGATCAGACCGACTTTATCTTTGCCGTAGCAGGTGAAGAACTTGGGTTTATCGGCTGCTGTATTATTGTCATTCTTGAATTTCTGATCGCGTTCGAATGTTTTCTCATTGGCAGGAGAGCAAAATCACTGGCAGGAACACTGATCGGGTGCGGCGTCGGCGCACTTGTTTCCTTCCAGAGTTTTATTAATATTGCTGTGGCAGTCGGCCTGCTTCCAAACACTGGTCTGACGCTTCCGTTTGTAAGCTATGGCCTTACTTCTCTGGTCAGCTTCTGTATCGGCATTGGATTCGTATTAAATGTCGGACTGCAGACAAAAAAATATCAATAGTCACTGTTTATATCAAAAAGGGGGATGCCTGTTATGAATGTTGCATTTATCGCACATGACACGAAAAAGAAACTGATGCAGAATCTTTGTATCGCCTATCGAAACATTCTGGTAAATAATCAGCTTTACGCAACCGGTACCACTGGCCGGCTGATCGAGGAAGCTACTGGTTTGAATATCCGCAAGCTCCTTGCCGGACATATCGGTGGTGAAGAGCAGCTTGGTGCAATGATTGAGCAGGGACAGATCGATCTGGTGATCTTCTTCCGTGATCCACTTGGCGCCAGGCCTAATGAACCGGACATCAATAAGGTAATCCGCCTTTGTGATGTTCACAATGTCCCGCTGGCAACCAATATTGCCTCGGCGGAAATGCTTTTAAAATCACTCGAAAAAGGAGATCTGGAATGGCGTGAAATGTACAGATAATGATGCCCGAAAACGTCTTGGCTATACGGAGCGCGAATGGGCAAGATTACTTGAGCAGGAAAGAAAGGAAAAACAAAAGAACAGGAAGCTTGCCGCTATCCTGGCTTTACTTCTGCTTCTCGTATTGTGTATGGGATTTCTGGTCTATTATCTGGTTTTCCGTTCACATGACCGTACGCTTTCTTTTGCCTATGACAGAACAGAATCCGTTCTGGGTCTTGGCACGATTCTCGATGGTTTTGAAGCGGAGGATGGGTTTGCGTCCAGCCTGTGCGTGGTTACCGAAGATACCAATAATTCATCTGTTTCACTGGATTCCTATTCGGCTGCTTTGTTTGACCTGAATGATCAGGAGACGATCTACGCAAAGGACGTATTTACGGAACGTTCACCTGCGAGTATTACGAAAATCATGACGGCACTGGTGACTTTAAAGTACGGGAATCTGGACGATCAGGTTACTGTTACATCTGCCGCATTGGATATTGAAGAAGGGTCTTCTGTCTGTGATATTCAGGTTGGCGACGTCCTGTCGCTCCGGCAGCTTCTTTATGGTATGATGATTGCTTCCGGCAACGATGCAGCTATGGTGATCGCTGAATATATTGGTGGATCTGTAGATGGTTTCGTTGAACTTATGAATGAGGAAGCGGCAGCCCTTGGCGCCACAAGTACTCATTTTACCAATCCTCACGGACTGACTGATTCTGATCATTATACCAGCGTATATGATATATATCTTATTTTTAATGCAGCTATGCAGTATGATACGTTCCTGGATATTATCAATCGTAAGAATTTCTATGCGGAATACACGGATGCGGAAGGAAATGCTGTGGCAGTTACCTGGGATTCAACGAACCAGTATTTTACCGGAGAAGCGACCGCTCCGGACGGAGTGATCGTCTATGGAGGAAAAACAGGTACGACAAGTGACGCAGGCGCCTGTCTGGCTTTGATGGCAAAGGATCTTTACGGGAATCCTTATCTGGCGATCATTCTGCATGCAGAAGAAAAAGAGATTCTCTATTCCGAAATGAATTCACTGCTTTCACTGATCAACGAATAAAAAAGGGTGTTGTAATTTTGCCTGAAATAGACTATAATCAGCTTATGAAATTTATCCGCTACTAAAGGAGGAGATGCCCATGATACAGTTAATATTAGGTGATAAGGGGAAAGGCAAGACAAAGGTATTACTTGACAAAGTAAATTCTGAGATTAAGACAGCACACGGCAGTATCGTGTATCTGGACAAGAGCGCAAAGCATATGTACGAGCTTAATAATAAAGTTCGTCTTATCGACATTTCAGGTTTTGATTTAAAATCCAGCGAGGAATTTATTGGTTTTATTTATGGAGTTCTGTCACAGGATCACGATTTGGAGCAGATGTATCTGGACAGTTTCCTCACAATTGCTAAGGCAGAAGATCCGGAATCAGCGAACGCCGTTCTTGGTACACTCTCTGAGATCAGCGAGAAGTTTGATGTTTCGTTTATTATCAGCATCTCTCTGCAGGCAGAAGCGATCGATCCGAAGTTTAAAGAAAATATTATTGCGGAATTATGATTTATCGAATGAAGGGCATGTTCAGTGATCGTTGAAAACCTGCTCATAGCCCCTTACTTCAGAAGAAAATTGCGCCCGGCATTTTGGCCGGGCGATTTTCACTTTTGCGCAGGATCGGGCAAGGAGTTTTGCACTTAATGTCGCACCCCGGGTCTCGCGCGGCGGACATGATCTGACAAGCTGCCTCCTGCCTGATTCCGTTCCTTCTCATTCCTGCCGTCCTATAGCTGTTACACGTCCATAAAGGCTAAAAAGATACAGACCGGAAATTCCAACAAGAGCATATATGATCCTTGAAATCCAGGTCATATTTCCAAATATAAGGTTTACAAGATCCAGCTTAAAAAATCCGATCAATCCCCAGTTTACCGCACCAATGATAACCAGCGTAAGCGCTGTATAGTCCAATCCCTTACTCATAAGGTATTTCTCCTTTCGGTTTTTTATGGTCAGAAGTAGTATTACCGCATATACAATTTTTATTCAAAACAGCTTGTATCTATTACCGGAACATGATAAAATGGTCTGTAAAGTTTTTGAGAAAGATAATATTCTGTATTTCCTGGAATAAAGGTGTGCTTCGTACACATTCGTGTCTTCTGTATTTTTAGTCAGCACACTTTTGTTGGTATCATTTATCATGATTATTGGAGGCTTTTTTGATAAATAGCAGATATGGGAAAAAAATAACAAAATATAAAAGGTATTCATTTTTTATTAATATAGGAACACTTTTATTCTGCCTGGTTTTTATA
>JAJBVF010000226.1 GCA_020859965.1 Clostridiales bacterium | reverse complement strand
TCCTGGGTAGCGGATGGCACTTCCTATACGAAGTCTGTTACGAGTAATATAGAGTCTTCTACCGAATCTGTGGATACAGGCGATAATACTCCGCTTATGGCTGTGGCGGCGATCGCGGTAGTTGCGTGTGTGATCTTCATCATACTTCTTGTTGTGTTTATCCGCAGAAGAAAGAGAGAAGACTGATCACAGAAAGAATATAGAAAGAAAAATATGTAAGAAGGTACGGGTGCTGCAGAGTCAGAGAATGGGATTCTGCAGCGCCTGTTTTCGATTTACAATCTATTTTTTTTGTGGTAGTATAGCTGAGTATAACGATCAGGAAGGATGTTGCACATGAGAAAGAGAACGTTGACACCCGGCAACCTGCTTCTGGCATTGATTGGATTTTTGTTCCTGGCCAGCCTTTCCGTAGTCCTGGTGTTGAATCTGCGGTGCATTTATTATTTTGACATCAGCTATCTGAATCTGGAGAGTGAGACTGGATATTCAGAGGAACTGATCCGGGAGAATTATGATACCCTGATTGATTATAATCTGCTTTGGAAAGGCGTGAACGAACTGGAATTTCCGGATTTTCCGATGTCCGATCAGGGAGAAACGCATTTTAAAGAAGTGAAAAGGATTTTTGTCGCTATCCAATGTCTCTGCGTGGTTACGGGTCTGTTTTTTCTGATTTCATTGTGTAAAAAGCTGCGCCGCAAAGACTATGGCAGTTTGAAACTGCTTTCGGTCCTGACCTTTCTGATTCCGGCTGTGCTGGGAATCTGCGCGGCGGTGAACTGGGAAGCTTTTTTTGTTCGGTTTCATGAGCTGTTTTTTAACAATGATTATTGGTTGTTTGACCCAATCATGGATCCGGTGATCCTGATTCTGCCAGATGAGTTTTTTGCGCATTGTGCGGCGGCGATTCTGTTGCTTTTGCTGTTGAGCGGTGTGCTGACAGGAGGTCTGTATCGGCTGCTTACAGGAAAATATCGAAGGAACGGTGTTTCACGGGAATAAAAAAGAAAGAGACAGAAGTTATTAGAAAATATTCAGTTGAGAATAATAGAAATAATGAAAAATAAGAAAGGAAGAGACAGGAATATGAAGATGGAAGCACTTCCACAGTATGAGCTGCTGCAACATGAGTGGATCGGGGATATTCGATCAGATGGATTTTTGCTTCGCCATAAAAAGAGTGGTGCACGGATTCTGGTGCTTGAGAATGATGACGAAAATAAAGTATTCAATATTGCGTTTAAGACACTGCCGGAGGACAGTACGGGTATGCCGCATATTATGGAGCACAGTGTGCTTTGCGGCAGCCGCAAATTTCCGGTGAAGGATCCGTTCGTGGAACTGGTAAAGGGATCCCTCAATACGTTTCTGAATGCGATGACTTTTCCGGACAAAACGATGTATCCGATCGCCAGCTGCAATGAAAAAGATTTCTGCAATCTCATGGATGTTTATCTGGACGCGGTCTTTTATCCGAATATCTATCAAAAGGAAGAAATTTTCCGTCAGGAGGGATGGAGTTACCAGCTGGAGAAGCCTGAAGATGAGATTACGATAAATGGCGTTGTTTATAATGAAATGAAGGGAGCATTCTCTTCTCCGGAAGACGTGCTGGAACGGGAGATTATGAATAGTCTGTTTCCGGATACGGTTTACGGGGTGGAATCCGGAGGTGACCCGGAACATATTCCGGATCTGAGGTATGAGGATTTTCTGAATTTCCATAGGAAGTATTATCATCCTTCAAACAGCTATATTTATTTATATGGAAATATGGATTCTGTGGAACGGCTAAAATGGCTGGACGCGGAATATTTAAGTGCTTTTGAACAGTCTGATTCGATTCCTTCCGTGGCATTGCAGGCTCCGTTTGAAAAGATGCGCCGCGTAAGCCGCAGTTATCCGGTTTCAGAGGCGGATACGTTGGAGAATAATACTTATCTGTCCTGGAATGTTGTGATCGGTACTGGGCTGGATGTGGAGCTTTCCAACGCTTTTGCCGTGTTGGAATATGCACTTTTGTCTTCACCTGGCGCGAAATTGAAACAGGCGCTTCTTGACGCCGGGATTGGCAATGACATCATGGGGAGTTATGGCGAAAGTGTATACCAGCCATATTTTACCATTGTAGCGAAAAATGCGAATGAAGAGGATGCGGACCGCTTTCTTGCTGTGATCCGGGAAACTCTGGAGAAAATCGTGGAGGAAGGGATTGATAAAAAAGCCCTGTATGCGGGCATCAATTCCATGGAATTTAAGTTTCGGGAAGCGGATTATGGTGCTTATCCGAAGGGGTTGATGTATGGGCTGGATGTATTCGACAGCTGGCTGTATGATGAAAATGCTCCATTTTCCTATCTGAAACAGCTGGATGTGTATGCGGCATTGAAAGAGCGTGTGGAGTCCCGGTATTTTGAGGAACTGATCCGTATCTGGCTGTTGGACAATACGCATGCGTCCCTGGTAACACTTATTCCGGAACGTGCTCTTACGGCGAAGACAGATGCAGCGCTGCGTGAAAAACTGCGGAATTACAAGGACTCGCTGAGCAAGACACAGATAGAGGAACTGATTGCAGCGACAGAGCGCCTGCGCAGATTCCAGGAAACGCCCTCCGCGCCGGAAGAACTGGCTAAGATCCCAATGCTGACGCGCTCGGATATCGGGAAAAAAGCGGCGCCGTTTGAGAACACAGAGTACAGTCAGGATGGAATGACAGTGCTTCACCATGATGTGTTTACGAATGGAATCGCGTATCTGGATCTTTTGTTTGATGCTCATGCAGTGGCGGAAGAAGATATTGCCTATCTTGGTGTTCTGAAAGCTGTGTTGGGCATGGTAAATACGGAGCATTTTACTTACAGCGATCTGAACAATGATATTAATAGAAATACGGGCGGTATTTCGGCGGGAATCAGCGTATTTGAAGTTCCGCCGGAAGTTGCCGCATCAGAGGTTCCAATATCGGATACAACGAGTACGTCTGCTGTGAAGGCGTTTCTTGGAATCCGTTCCCGTGTGCTTTATGAGAAGCTGCCTTACGCGCTCTCGATGGCGACAGAGATCATTACTTCGGATTTTGCGGATGATAAGAGGCTGTATGAGATTCTTGCGAAGCTGGAATCACGGCTTTCCATGCAGCTTGCTTCTGCCGGCCATCAGGCTGCGGCAGGGCGTGCGCTTTCCTATTTGTCTTCTTTCAGTGCGTTTAATGATGCGGTGAGTGGAATTACGTTTTATGATCTGGTAGCGGATCTGGAAAAGCATTTTGAAGACAAAAAAGAAATGCTGAAGGCAAAGCTGCGGGATCTTTGCAATCTTCTGTTTCGAAAGGAGAACCTGTTTGTCAGCCTGACTTCAGATGCGGAGGGACTGGAAGCATTGCGGGTGCCTCTGGACCTGTTTATGAAGGAACTGCCGGATGGAAATGATGGAAAGATTTCGGCATCTGACAAGGATAGCACCGCGCATCCGGGAGAAAGTATAATAACGTCATGTGCCAAAACTGCAGAACAGCCGGGAATACAGATTTCTGCTCTGGGAAAGCGAAATGAAGGCTTTACTACTCCGGGACAGGTACAGTATGTGGCGCGCACAGGAAATTTTAAGAAGAAGGGATTTGATTATACCGGCACTCTGAATATTCTGAAGGTATTGATGAGTTACGAGTATCTCTGGGTGAACATCCGTGTAAAAGGCGGGGCATACGGGTGCATGTGCTCTTTTTCACGCAGAGGAGATTCTTACTTCGTCTCTTACCGGGATCCGCATCTGCGTGGCACCAATGAGGTTTATGAGGGAATTCCGGATTACCTGCGTACGTTTGACGCGGATGAGCGCGAGATGACAAAATATATCATCGGAGCGATCAGCGATCTGGATACGCCGCTTCCACCTTCGGCAAAAGGGGCGCGTTCATTGAATGCTTATTTTTCAAAGATTACGGAAGAACAGGTGCAGAAAGAACGGGATGAAATACTCGCTGCTACTCCGGCACAGATCCGTGCCCTCGCGCCGCTTGTGCAGTCGATTCTGGACGAGAATGCGTTCTGTGTGGTCGGAAATGAAGAAAAGATACAGGCAGCCGGAGAACTGTTTCTGTCTGTGAAGCCGCTGAGCAGCGTGGATTGATCTCCGGTGTGCGGAAAGAGGCATAGGTGTGCAGACACCATAGACACCTGACGCCTTGATGACATAGCCGGATCGATATCTGACTAAGAAAGAATGGAAATATAGAGAAAAACCATGGGGGCAGGAGGATGGAAAACGCGAATTTTAAATCTGGGTTTGTGACATTGATTGGTCGTCCGAATGTTGGAAAATCTACACTGATGAACCATCTGATCGGTCAGAAGATTGCGATTACTTCAAACAAACCGCAGACAACGAGGAACCGGATCCAGACGGTATATACTTCCGAAGAAGGACAGATCATATTTTTGGATACGCCGGGAATGCACAAGGCGAAAAATAAACTTGGCGAATATATGGTATCTGTAGCAGATCAG
>JAJBVF010000525.1 GCA_020859965.1 Clostridiales bacterium | reverse complement strand
GCTTCTGATACGTAAGATATCAAAAACAACACGAACGAATGCCGGATCGATCTGCACCGGAATTTCCGAAGCCGTCATCAGGTACTGGATCTGGTTAATTCTATTTTCCGTCAGATTATGACGGAACCGCTCGGAGGCGTTGTGTATGATACGGATGCGGCGCTTTATCCGGGTGCAATCTTTCCGGAAGCGGAATGGAAAGACACGAAGCAGGCAGATGCCGGCTGCGGAAATGAAGAAAACCATGAGCTGTATAATGAGAATGGAGCAGGATGGTATACGTCGGAGCTTCTCCTGCTGGATGGCTCAGCCGGGGGTACTTCCCAAAATCAGGCATACGAAGCGACTACCGGGACATCGGAAGAACGGGAATCTGAAGCTTCAACGGCAGCGGGTTCCTCTGCAGGCCTCCGGGAAGAGGAAGCCAGAATGGTTGGCCGCCGGATTCTGGAGCTTGCAGGAACAATGCCGGTGCTGGACAAAGAGAGCGGAACATTTCGACCGGCGCGATACGGTGATATGGTTATTTTACTCCGGTCTGTCAGCGGATGGGCGGAAATCTTTGGTGAGGTACTTGGAAACATGGGGATTCCCTGCTTTACAGGCTCACAAAAAGGCTATTTCTCCACGGCTGAGATACGAATTGTTCTTTCCTATTTAAAGATACTGGATAATCCCATGCAGGATATTCCGCTTGCTGCCGTGTTGCGAAGCGCAATTGGCCGCTTTACCGATGAAGAACTTGCCGGAATCCGCCTTGCCGGGATTAAAGAACCAGGCTTATCTTTTTATGATTGCTGCCTTCGCTATCTGGAACAGTCCCCGGATACACAGATCAGTAAAAAACTGAAGGACTTTTTTTCGGTTTATGAACAACTTCGTGAAAAATGCAGTCATACTCCGGTGCACCTGCTTCTCTGGGAGCTTCTGGATGTGACAGGTTATGGAGAATATGCGGCTGCTCTTCCGGCCGGATGGCAACGGAAAGCTAATCTGGATATGCTTGTGGAAAAAGCGATCGCTTATGAGGCTACCAGCTATCGAGGGCTTTTTCATTTTGTGCGCTATATCGAAAATCTTCAGAAATATGAAGTGGATTATGGAGAAGCAAACCTCGGATCAGAGGCGGACGACACCGTGCGGATCATGAGCATTCATAAAAGCAAGGGTCTGGAATTTCCGATAGTTTTTGTCAGCGGACTGGGAAAGCAGTTTAACGAGAGCGATGTTCGCAGCCGCGTCGTGATGCACCCGGAATGGGGGATTGCCTGCGACTATATCTCTAACACGGCAGATACTTTGCCGAGGATGCGCCAGCCTACTCTTCTAAAGAAAATGATTCAGCGCCAGCTTGCCTCTGAAAATCTTGGTGAAGAGCTGCGTGTGCTTTACGTGGCGATGACGAGAGCGAAGGAAAAGCTGATCCTGACCGGGAGTGTGAAGGATCTGGAAAAAAGAAAAATTGCCTGGAAGGCGGCATCCTCCCGCAAGGAAGGAACATTATCGTACTCCTGGCTTTCCGGCGCTTCTACTTATTTGGACTGGATTGTTCCGTCGCTGACTGGAAACAGGGATGTTGATTTTCCTGCGGGCGGAGGCGCGAATACAGAAGACGAGCGGCAATTTGAGATTCGCGAAGTTCATTCCATGGAAAATGCTGCTGAAGAAGCACAGGGGCGCACGGAGGATTTGCTTACTTTACAGGAGCTGTTGCATATGGATCCGTCCGTGTGTCATGATAAAGAGGCAAAAGAATATCTGGAACAGGTTTTTTCCTCCGCTTACCCTTACGAGGCGAACCGGAAAATTCCTGGGAAGATTACCGTATCCGAATTAAAAAAGATGTCGCAGAGAATGGAAGAGAAGGATGCGCAGGAGCTGTACGCACCTGAGCCGGTCATTCCATTGTTTCCTGAATTCGAGCGTCTGTCAGATTCTTTTATCAATGGAGCTGCCCGCGGCACGGCATACCATACCTTTATGGAAAATTTAGATTTTTCTAAGAAAGAACACCTGCGTTTTCAGTTGGAAGAATTGATAAGGTGTGGTAAAATGTCCGAGGAAGAAGCAGCGACCATTTGTCTTGATGAAATTGCTGCATTTTTGCATTCTGAGATCGGAATCAGGATGGAACTGGCGGCGCGGGAAGGAAGGCTTTTCCGTGAGCAGCCATTTGTACTGGGAATATCTTCTGACGAGGTATATGGCAATCAGGGGAGCAGCCGGATCGATGAGAGACAGCAGGCTGAACCTCACCAGAGTATTATGGAACCGGAAACGATTCTGGTGCAGGGGATCATAGATGCGTATTTCTTTGATGAGGACCGGATTACACTTGTAGATTATAAGACAGATCGGGTATCGTCAGGAAATATACTTGTTAAGCGTTATCGGACGCAGATGGATTATTATGCGAAGGCGCTGGAGCGGCTGACGGGGAAAAGGCTCCGCGACCGGATCATCTATTCGTTTTGTCTGAAAAAAGAGATTCATCTTTAAGAGCGGCTCAAGAAAGCAAGGATATGAGGAATTATGAAAAAATTGGTTCAGAATCAAGTAGTGCGTTATGCCTTTTTCGGCGGGTGTACGACAGCGGTCAATCTGGTCGCCTATTATCTGCTGTGCGCAGCCGGGATCAATATTACCGTGGCGAATACGATCGCGGTTATGATTGCAATCGTTTTTGCCTATGTAGTAAATAAACTGTTTGTTTTCGAACACAGAACAAATACGTTTGCGGAATTCTGCAAAGAAGCCGGCAGCTTCATTGGGATGCGTCTTGGCACGATGGTAGTGGAAGTTTTTGGTGTGCTGTGCCTTGTCTGCATCTGGGGGATGCCGAACCTTGCGGCGAAGCTGCTGATTCAGGTAGTGATCGTTGTGCTGAATTATTTTATCAGTAAATTTGTTGTTTTCAAGGAAGATTCCCCGAACGGACCAAGAGAAGCAGAAAAATCGTGTACAGAAAGATCAGAAGCAGAGAGATCAGAATCGGAAAGCCCGAAAGCAGAAAAAGTGGAAAAAATGGGAACCGAACGTTCCCAGATAATGAGACCGGAATCAGAAATGCCGGGAGATACGCAAAATCCGGATGAACAGGTGCCGGGCCGGAGGCGCGGAAGATTGCACACAGGAAAGAAAACAGCACATCGGCAGGCATCCGCAAAACAGATTTCCCGTTATTATTTTCTTGCGGGTTTCGCTTTGAGTGCTTTGATTGCCGGTGTTGGTTTTGCCCTGATCGGTGTCTGGCCGTTTGGTGATAAGACTCTGCTGATCATTGATTCTCTTCACCAGTATCTTCCGTGTTACACGGATTTACATGAGATACGTGTGAACAGCGACTCATTCCTGTATTCCTTTTCCGGCGGACTGGGGTACAATTTCTGGTCTACCTACGCATACTATATGGCGAGCCCGCTGAATTTCCTGATGGCGTTTATACCGACCGCGCATGTCTGCGATTTCATGGACCTGATGATTCTCCTGAAGATTGCGCTCTGCGGTGGATGTTTTTCCTGGTACATGCACAAGCGTGACGAGGACAGAAACTATTTACCAATCGTTTTCGGTATGATGTATGCGCTGAGTAATTTCGTGATTGGCTATTATTTCAATCTTATGTGGCTGGACAGTATTGCAATGCTGCCCCTTATTATGTATGGTATTGAGCAGATCGTGAAAGGAAAGAGAGGGAAGTTTTACTGTCTTTCCCTGTTTTATGGTCTGTGGTGCAATTATTACATCGGGTTTATGCTCTGCATTTTTTCCTGCCTTTATTTTCTTGTGCGCTGGATCGCGCAGACTGCCGAATATGGCGGAACTGCGGACGTCGGGGAGCAGACACCTGAATTCGCCGGATCCGGCGAATCTTCGGGCAGAAGGGGAGTATTTCACCGCTTCACTGCGCGGATTCGGCGCAGACCGGAACAATCCGCCTCTTGGCAGAATCTCCCGCGGGATCTGGGGAAGAGCTGCCTGACTTTTGCCTGGTCATCACTTCTTGCCGGCGGTATGGCGGCATTGGTGCTTGTACCGGCATTTATGGGGCTGACGGCTTCCGAATCCATGGAAAGCAATACTTTCCCGACTGTGGTGAAATTTTATGAAAGCCTTGCGGAACTGCTGGAGAACCATATGGCTTTTATGGAGCCGGTGACGATTTCCAGTTCACAGGTGGGACTGAATGTTTACTGTGGTGTGGCGGCAGTACTGCTTGCGGTGCTGTATCTGTTTGATCATGAGATCTCTTTGCGGGAACGGCTTTCGCATTACGGCCTGTGTGCATTCCTGCTCTTCAGTTTTGCATGCAATATACCGAATTATATCTGGCATGGATTCCATACACAGAATGGACTTCCGAACCGTTTTGCTTTTATTTATATTGCCGTACTTCTGGTCATGGCTTATGACGCACTGGGGCATCTGAAAAACTTCCTGCTGCCGGAACTTCTGGCTCCGGTGGCCATACAGGCCGCATGTAAGATCGTCCGCTCTCTGGAACCGGATCAAGAACTAGAAGGATACCTGGTGCTGAT
>JAJBVF010000052.1 GCA_020859965.1 Clostridiales bacterium | reverse complement strand
TAATGAAAGAAATTTCTCGCTCATTTTTTTACCCCCTTATTTGCGAAGCTTCGGATCCAGTGCGTCGCGCAGACCGTCGCCCATCAGGTTGATCGCAAGTGTGGTTAAACCAATTGCCAGACCAGGGAACAGCAGCAGATACGGATAAGACATTACGTAGTTCTTACCTGCGGAAAGCATCGCGCCCCATTCCGGATTAGGAGGCTGTACACCAAGTCCTATGTAAGACAGCGTCGCCGCCTGTGTGATCGTAGCGCCGATTCCCATTGTTGTACCAACGATTGTCGGCGAAATAACATTCGGAAGCAGATGACGGAACATGATCGACAGTTTCGAGCAGTTCATAGCTTCTGCAGCTTCCAGATATTCTTTCGTGCGCTCCGCGAGGATCTGTCCACGCGTCATACGGGCGCCGTTCGGAATCGCACCGATCGACAGAGCCAGGATCGTATTAAAGAATCCGGAGCCAAGAGCCGTAGAAATAACAATACACAGCAGAGTTCCCGGAATTGCGGTCCAGACATCACAGAACCGCATCAGCAGGTTTTCCACCTGGCCGCCAAAGTATCCGGCAATTACGCCAAGGCCCGTGCCTCCGATTGCCGCAAACAATGAACCGATAATACCAAGTGCCAGAGAATATCTGCCGCCATACAGCAGTCTCGCCCACTGGTCACGGCCAAGGTTGTCTGTTCCGCACCAGTGATCCGCGTTTGGCGTGCAGAACATGTTCGTCATATCCATTTCGTTCGGTGAATATTTACAGAAGAGCGGTGCGCCAACACACAGCACCACAATGATGATCAGCAGGATTCCGCCGAGTTTGGCTGTCGGAGTTTCGAAAACACGGCAAAAGGTATCCATAAAACGCGATTTTTTCTTTTTATTCTTTGTCTTAGCCATGATTTTCACCCCCTACTTTCCATTTGAATACTGCGCTTTGATTCGCGGATCCACATAAGCATACACAATATCCATCAGCAGAATTGAAAGTGCCGAGAATAATGCGAGAATAATTGTTGCTCCACGAATGACCGGATAGTCTCTCGTATTGATACCATTTAACAGATACAGACCGCAGCCCGGGATCGTGAAAATCGTCTCAATAATGGCTGTACCACCCACAATCTTGCCCAGACCGCCGATGACCATCGTGATGATCGGCATCAGTGCATTCGGGAACATATGCTTCCAGATAACGATATTTTCCTTCTGTCCCTTCGCTCTTGCTGTTACAACAAAATCAGCGCGGAATACTTCCAGCATAGAAGATCTGGTCTGTCTTGCATTGGAAGCAATACCTCCGATACCTGCCGCGATGACCGGCATCACGAAGCATTTCCAGCTCGTCGTACCCATCGCCGGAAGCCATCCCAGTCTCACGGAAAACAGTACGATCATCATCAGAGCAATCCAGAAATCAGGTACGGATACCAGTACCATTGAAATCGCCATAGACAGGTTGTCCTGCCATTTGCTCTGGTGAACCGCCGCAAATACGCCCAGCGGAATACCGATCACTACCTGGATCACCATGGCCAGTCCGCCTACCAGGATCGTAACCGGAAGACGCCGGAACAGTTCTCCCGATACCGAGATGTTGTAAGACCAGGATGTACCAAAATCCAGCCGGATGACCTGCAGAAAATAATTCGCCAGCTGTACGATATATGGTTTGTCCAGTCCGAGACTGACGCGCTTCGCCTCAATCTCCGCATCTGTTGCCGTAGAGCCCAGAAGGGTTCGCGCCGGATCTCCGGGTATGAAATATGTAATCGTAAAAATAACAAAAGTCACACCCAGCATGATCAGAATCGTCCACAACAGACGCTTTAACACATACTTATACATTTAGTTACCCACTCCTTTCCCTTTGGTTTCTTGATATAGTAATAATACAACAATCGTTTTTGAGGGTGCAATCCGTCTTTTCGTCATTTTAGCTCAATTATTGCATTAATCTAAATCATTTTTAGCTAGTTTAACTGATCCAGATTCAGTTCTTCCAGAAGTTCTATGCTCTTTGCGGCAAGCATCTCTGCAGCGCCCCGGCCAAACATGGAATTCATCGCTTCATAGGTATACCGCTCATATGCCCTGTCATCCGCCATATACTTCGCCGCTCCGTTTACCATCGTGCAGACAAGCGTACGCTGGAAAGGAGAATCGTTGCGGATACAGATACCTGTCACACAGTTCAGCTCTGGCTGCACACCGACAAATGCTACCTCACCGATACGAATTCCTTCAATAAATACCTCCCGCTCTCCATCCGGCTGCCAGTCATAGCTGTGCACCGGTTTCAGGTTGCGCAGTTCCCGTTCGATTTTCTTGGAAGGTACGGTCAGTCCCGCTCTTCCTACACGGATAACCGGCGCGCTCTCAGTACATTCTGTTCCCTTTGCAGTCTTGCAGATACTGTCTGCCAGCTTTGATGCCAGTTCCTCACAGATGGCAAATCCCTGCTCTTTTGCATCCGTGCGGATTCTTTCTCCAAACTCAAAAGTCTCTGATACCGCTTTTTCTATCGGTGCCTGATCCCCGGCAGCGCCGATCAGATACATCGCCACAGTCTGGTCTTTGCATGTCTCTTCCACCATTCGGCACGCGGTTCCTGCCACATCAGGTGAAACTGCCTTTCCACCGCTGCTTAATTCAGACTGGTCGAGCACTGACGACTGCATACCAAAATGACTGATCAGTGCAATCTGCCTGCCATCCACATCTTTCAGAGAAATCACAGACACTGTCCGATCGGTTGGCCCCAGGCCATTCGTATCTACCCACCAGCCTTCCGCAAGCTCCACATCCCGGTTTGCTACAATATCACAAAATCCAGTCTTATACCCCAGCAGAGCCGGCCGTTGTCCTTTTACCGCCAGAAGCGCCGCATCCAGCGCGGCCTTTTGTAAAGCCTTGCGATACTGATCCCGCAGTGATCGCTGCTCTTCCGTTCTTAATCTCTCATCCGGCAGAAGATGCGGGGATGAGAAGGAATGTGTCGCACAGATCCAGATGTTCTCCTTCGGAACACCAGTTTCTGCTGCAATCTGCTCCCGCATACCGGTCGTTTCCTGTTCCTGAAGAGAAGTCAGTTCCATAGAGACCAGAATCACGGTCTCTCCACAGCTGACTGCAACCGCTCTGGCATGAATCGGATTCCGAATCACGGTAAAACCTTCCGCTTCCGGGTAGCCTTCCGGGATCTCTATACGAACCTTTCCTGCGCCGGCTCTCAGACTTTCTCCGTTACCCTTTCTTTCTGTCATATCTCTCTCCTTTCTGCATTTCTCCTGCTCATGGCAGAGTCATTTGTGCATTTCGCGCGTATTTTTCCCGCTGTCATTCAGTATATTCACTTTTTAACATTCGAGCAATCCGGCTTCCAGAACATTCTCTTCGTATTTTGCATAAATTCCCTTTGTTTTTTAGCAGTTTTTATGTTAAACTTTTCATAATTGTTGCTGACATCCTTTTGTCCCGGCATCATAGGATGATGTCGGGGTCAAAAAACCCTACAGCAGATGATGCAAGTGACAAAAGGATAAGCACACCCAGATAGAGAAAGGAAGGCATTTACTTGGAAATCAATTACTTAAATGAATTTGTGAAACTTGCTGAGACAGGAAATTATCTGGAAGCTGCGGACGCGCTGTATATTTCACAGTCTACCTTATCACGGCACATCCAGAATATCGAAAATGATCTTGGCGTACAGCTCTTTAACCGCACCACCAGAAAAGTAGAACTAAATGAATTCGGCAGGACATTTCTTCCTTTTGCAAAGCAAATCACCGGGTTAAAAGCCGATTATACACAGGCTATGACCAATCAGATCCGCAGACAGAAAAACAGTATCACGATCGGTGCGATCCCGACTATGACACAATATTATATTTCTGAGATCCTGGCCCGCTTTCAAAACGAAAATCCCAGCATTCATCTCAATATCATTGGAGCAGACTCCTCCAAGCTTGACGGGCTTCTCAGAGATGGAGAGTGTGATTTTGCCTTTATGCGTTCCTCTGGAAAAACAGATCAGGAATTTCAGTCCTATCCATATTTTACGGATCACATGGTCGCGGTGGTGTCCAGAAACCATCCGCTCGCCTCATCCGGCAATCTTTCTCTGAGCCAGCTGAAAGCAGAGCCCTTCCTGTTTCTGGCGAAGGATTCCACCATGTATACGTTTGCACTCAATGCTTGTCTGGCGGCCGGTTTTACGCCGCATATCCGTTTTACCGGGCATCGGGCGGAAAACATCGTGGATCTTGCCGGACGCGAAATGGGGATTGGACTTTTATCGAAACAGCCGGTGATGCATCTGGACACATCCAGTGTCTGTCTGATTGATATTGTCCCTCAGTTTACCACAAAAATTGTGCTGATGTTCAAATCCGAACAGAGCCTGACCCCTACTGCACGACAGTTTCTGAAATTTTATAAATCATTGGGGATCAATTGATCCTGTTTTTCTATATAATCTTCAAAGACAGAATATTCAAAAATGCTCTATTTCGTTGAATATTCTGTCTTTATATGT
>JAJBVF010000021.1 GCA_020859965.1 Clostridiales bacterium | reverse complement strand
GTTACTTCCTATTTAAATGCGGGGGAAAATGAAATCTGTATCTGGCTCGGGGAAGGCTGGTTCAAGGGACTCCTGGGCTTTGACGGAGGATTTACGGATATCTATGGGGATCGTCTGTATGCGATCGCGGAGCTGTATCTGAAAAATCAGGATGGCGAAACACTGGCGGTCCGGACGGATGATACCTGGGAGAGTCGGATTTCTCCGGTGATTTTTAATAACATTTATGATGGAGAAGTCTACGATGCAAGACGAGAGTACTGGTCTGCTTCAGCGGAGGAATGCCGGGAAACTGGCGCAGTCGAGCTTGCTTCCCCAACGGACGAGCAGCGTGATAAGATTCTTCCATGTGGTCCTTTGACCGATCGTTACGGTCTTCCAATCGTAAAGAAAGAATCCTTTGCGGTAAAAGAGCTGATCCACACGCCAAAGGACGAGACAGTTCTGG
Source organism: Clostridiales bacterium (assembly GCA_020859965.1). Taxonomy (GTDB): domain Bacteria; phylum Bacillota; class Clostridia; order Lachnospirales; family Lachnospiraceae; genus Choladousia. The sequence continues at coordinate 4,097 of JAJBVF010000021.1, read as the reverse complement.
ATTTTGGACAGGAGATTACCGGTTGGGTGGAGATCGACTGCGATTTTCCGGAGGGAACGAAAATCACGCTCTCCGCGGGAGAGATTCTGCAGAATGATTGCTTTTATCGTGAGAATTTAAGAACCGCGAAGGCAGAATACACCTACATTTCAAATGGGAAGAAAGCACTGGTAAGGCCGCATTTTACCTTCTATGGGTTCCGGTATATGAAGGTGGAGGCAGAGGCTCCGGAATGTGGAAATACGTCTTCCTGCGATTCCGATACCAGAGCAGAGGCGTTAAGTGCATCTGTACGTGCGGAACAGTTCACCGCATGGCACCTGCGCAGTGATTTTGACCAGATCGGACAGATTGAGACGGGGAACGCGAAGGTAAATCAGCTGTTTTCCAATGCACTCTGGGGACAGAAAGACAATTTCCTGGATGTGCCGACGGATTGTCCGCAGCGCGATGAACGCCTGGGCTGGACGGGAGATGCGCAGGTCTTTTCGGAGACTGCCTGCTACAATATGTACATGCCGGCCTTTTACCGCAAATATCTCTGGGATATGCGCGCGGAGCAGAGCATTCTGGAGGGCTCTGTGCCGAATGTGGTGCCGCGTCTGAAGCAGGGGATGGTGGCCGAACATGGCTCCTGCCCGTGGGCGGATGCCGGAGTCATTATTCCATGGAATGTCTATCAGCATTATGGAAGCAAAACTCTGCTGGCGGAGACCTATCCAGGTATGAAGGCCTGGGTGGACTGTCAGAGAAAACGCGAAGAAGCAATCGAGGGTCCCCATCTGGTAAAAGATGGATTCCATTTTGCGGACTGGCTGGCGTTGGATAATGATCAGCCGGGACCGTTCGGAGCGACTGATCCGCTTTACATCGCCAGTGCGTATTACTATCGCTGTGCGGATATCGTGGCACAGTCGGCTAAGATCCTGGGATATGAAGAGGCGGAAGAATACCGGGAACTGGCGGACGCGATCAAAAAGGCGGTCCGGGAGAAATATTTTGATGAAAACGGTCTTTGCGTGTGTGAGACACAGACCGGATCGGCGATAGCGATCAGCTTTGGACTGACGGAAACGACCATATCAACGGATATGCAGGAGTGCAAAGCGAAAGTTGCTGCAGATGATGCGCCAGTACACTTAGAAGAGCATTCCGTGCGCAGCTTTATGCAGCAGGAAGGCGAGGCCCTGGAATCGCGGGTAAAAGCGAACAATGACCACCTCAACACCGGCTTTGTCGGGACGACGATGCTCTGCCCGGCGCTCACCGCGACCGGTCACAACGACACCGCGGTGACCCTTCTGTTAAATGAAGATTTTCCGAGCTGGCTTTACAGCGTCAATCTGGGAGCGACGACCATCTGGGAGCGCTGGGATTCCGTGGGACCGGACGGCACTATCAGCGCGGAAGGAATGAACAGCCTGAATCATTACAGCTACGGAAGTATTGAAGCGTGGATGTATGGCTACGTGTGCGGTATTCGCCCGGCAGCGGCGGGATTCCGACGCGCAATACTGGAACCGCATCCGGATCAGAGACTGCAGTTTGCGAAAGGAAAGCTGGAGACGGCAGCCGGCCTTTATGAGAGCAGCTGGAGCTACGACGAGAGTGGAAATGTAACCTATACGTTCACTGTGCCGTTTAACGCTGAGGCGGAACTGCGGCTGCCGGATGGCAGGACGGCTGTGCTGACGGCAGGAACATGGGCATATTAAGAAAATCTTCAACTGAAATTCAGGTGCCTGATTTTATACTGAAGGAAAACAGGTTTGGCCAGCACTGAGAAAGGAGCAGAGGCAGATGTATTATCAAGTGGAGAAATTTGATGGCTACTACAGAATTGGCAGCCCGGAGGCGGTGTTCTGCTATCTGATCACAGGCTCTAAAAAAGCGATGCTGATTGACACCGGCTATTGCTACGGCAATTTAAAGGAAACCGTTGCATCGCTGACAGATTTGCCATTGGTGATTGTCAATACGCATGGACATTGTGACCATACGGGAGGAAACGCTCAGTTTGGCATTCCGTGCTACATCCATGAGCAGGATATGAAGCTGTGCCGGGAACATAATTCGCCAAAGGTGCGGGCTTCCAATGCGGAACGCGCGAAGCACAGTGTTCACTACGAAACAGGCGAGGAATACAACGCGCTGCCAGAGGACTTTGATGAGGAAGCCTACAGCCAGATGGGCTGCGGAATCCTGCAGCCGGTATCGGAGGGAATGGTGTTTGACCTGGGCGGAGCGACCATGGAAATGCTCGAGACGCCGGGTCATACCAGAGGCTGCATTTCAGTTTTATACCGGGAGAAAAACATCCTGTTTATCGGCGATATCACCGGAATGTTTGTCTGGATGTTCGCGCCGGAAACGACGAGTCTGAACGTTTATATCCAGACTCTGGAAAAACTGTATGCGCTGAATGCCGACGCTTATATCGGCGGACACAATCCGGATGCCATGCATCGGGAAGATCTGCTTTTGTATAAACGGGCAGCCGAAGAGGCAGATTACGAAAAAGGAGAGCCATTTGAGAGTTTCATGGCTCAGGAATGCGAGCCCAGAGTATGCGCACTGGATGGAAAGACACTGAAGGATATGTTCACGCCGGGATTTGCGGCAGTGGTACTTGGGAAAAATTAATTGCCCAGGCGTTTTTCTATAAAGCATATTTGGAAATGAGCAGACCAGAGGGGAAAGGCGGATGGCAAATGAGTGAGGCTGTTTCTGCAGAAAAATCAGAAGGGAGAATTACATTATGAACCAGGAACTGAGAGCAATCGTAGACCACATGAAAAAGGAACTGGCGCAGGAGGTTCAGAAGATGAACCTGGCGAACCAGACGATGGAAATAGATGGAATTCGGTATACGCTTCCATTGGAAGGTCGTTCATTGGATATGGTGTACTATCCGGCAAAAACAGAAAATGGGACTGACTTTGAGGAAAAGGCACCTTTGCTTATCGGGTTTTACGGCGGCGGTTTTCTCTTCGGCGGCTGCGCGATGAATGACTACATGTGGCAGGCACTCAGCAATCAGCTGGGCGTGAATGTCGCGTCGATCGGATATCGTAAATCCCCGGATCATATGTGGCGGGACGTTCTGGACGACGGATATGACGCGTCCGTTTATCTGAAAGAACACGCGGAGGAGTTTGGTTTTGATCCGGAACACATTTCCGTGTTTGGCTGCAGCGCGGGCGCCTCTCTGGCGACGCGGACAGCACTTTATGCGAAACAGAAGGACAACCTGTTTTTCGACAACCAGATTCTTATGTATCCGTTCGTAGATACGGCGACCGATCCGCTTGAAAAAGGCGAGGGAAGTCTGAGCGGGCCGATCATGTATGTATTTAATGAATTCCACCGCACAGAAGAAGAGGCCAGGCTGACACTTGTCTCGCCTGTATTTGCGTCAATAGAGGAACTGCGGGGTATGCCCAATACTGTAATTGTGCTAGCAGAAAATGACTGCCTGCGCGCGGAAGGCCAGAAATACGCTGAACTGCTTGCGGAGGCAGGTGTTCCCATGCACATGACTTGCATGGAAGGGATGCCGCATGGATTTTTTGAGTCAGGTTTTGGTGTCCGCGGCGAGGAGCTGGAATTTCTGGGCGAAGCGGCGATTTCCGGTATAAAAGATGGGACGATTCCACGAAAATCGGCGGAGGCGATGGAGTTTATCAAGAGGCATCTTGCAGAATCAGAAGCCTTTTATTCGGAACAAAACCTTGCTTACGTAGAAAGGCCTGTGAATGAACTCCATGCCGGAAAAGGTCAGGTACATGATTTAATAGAAGCGCAGATTCAGGATCTTCTCGCAAAAATGACTCTGGAGGAAAAGGTGGGGCAGCTGCAGCAGTGTGGTCCGTCGCTGGTCGGCGCTTTTGAGGTAAGCTTTGAGGAGCTGCTGGATATGATGTTTGACGGCCGGATTTCGAAGGAAGAGTTTGACCGCCTGATGGGCGGCGCGAAGCAGGACTTCCATGAGGATGACATCCGGGCAGGGCGCATCGGTTCTTTTAATGGGATTGGCGATGCGGCGACTGCGAATCGTCTGCAGAAAATCGCGGTGGAGGAGACGCGGCTGGGTATTC
>JAJBVF010000555.1 GCA_020859965.1 Clostridiales bacterium | reverse complement strand
GCATGGTTCTGACAATTCTTACCGGGAATCACTGGAACGCATTGCGAAAGAAGAGGATCCGCAACATCTTCACGATATGCTGCGGGCGGTAGATCCGGAATCCGCCGAAGCGATTCACGCAAACAATGTCAAACGGGTAATTCGTGCCCTGGAGTTCTATCATGCGACCGGGAGAAAAATATCCGAACATAACGAAAAGGAAAGACTGCGGCAGTCTCCCTATACGTTTGCGTATTTTGTTTTAAACGAGGATCGTGCAGTTCTTTATGAACGGATTGACCGGAGAGTAGATCAGATGATGAAGGATGGGCTGCTCGAGGAGGTCCGTAAGCTGCAATTGATGGGATGTACCCGGGATATGGTATCGATGCAGGGGCTGGGATATAAGGAAATGCTGGATTATCTTGCCGGGGCATATACACTGGAAGAAGCAGTCCGGGTTCTGAAACGGGACACCAGGCATTTTGCGAAGCGGCAGCTGACCTGGTTTCGCAGGGAACGAGACGTATTATGGCTGGATAAGGGTCAGTTTGACTATGAGGAGGAACGCCTGCTGGAATATATGCTCGATGTCCTGAGAAAAGAACAGATGATTCCGGCTGACCGGCTCGTTGCTTCACGGGAATAAACACAGACCATAGTTTCATGAGAGGAAGTTACATAAAATGACAGATCAGATGTATCAGTCTCTTGGCATCAGCCGGGAGGTGTATGACTATTCAGAAAAGATTTTATCCGGTCTTAACGACCGTTTCAGGAAAATCGACGACATAGCGGAATTCAATCAGCTGAAAGTGATCAAAGCCATGCAGGATGCCCGCGTGAGCGCGGAATGCTTTGAGACATCCAGCGGTTATGGATACAATGACCGCGGACGCGATACACTGGAAGAGGTATACGCGAATGTCTTTCACACGGAAGCGGCTCTGGTACGCCCGCAGATCACCTGCGGTACGCATGCGCTCGCAATCGCCTTGTCCGCGAATCTGCGCCCGGGGGATGAATTGTTATCTGTCTCCGGCAAGCCATATGACACACTGGAAGAAGTGATCGGCATTCGCCCGTCCCGCGGTTCTCTGGCAGAATATGGTGTGACCTACGCGCAGGTGGATCTGCTCCCGGACGGAAGCTTTGATTTCGAGGGGATTCGCCAGGCAATCAGACCGCAGACCAGGCTGGTGGAAATCCAGCGTTCCAAAGGCTATCAGACCCGTCCGACCCTTTCTGTGGAGCAGATAGGGGAAGCCATAGCCTTTATCAAAAACATTCGTCCGGACATCCTCTGTATGGTGGATAACTGCTACGGTGAGTTTGTCGAACCAATGGAACCGGGAGAATTCGGTGCGGATATGGTGGTTGGCTCTCTGATCAAAAATCCGGGAGGCGGCCTTGCCCCGGCGGGCGGTTACATTGCGGGAACATTGTCCTGCATCGAACAGTGCGCGTTTCGCCTGACATCGCCGGGACTCGGGAGAGAGGTCGGAGCGAATTTCGGAGTCATGCAGCCCTTCTATCAGGGGCTGTTTCTGGCGCCGACCGTGACGGCCGCTGCCCTCAAAGGTGCTGTGTTTGCCGCCAATATTTACGAAAAGCTTGGCTTTTCTGTCGTTCCGACTGGTACGGAAGAGCGTCACGATATCATTCAGGCAATAGAATTCGGATTCCCGGAGGGAGTCATTTCCTTCTGCAAAGGGATTCAGGCGGCCGCTCCTGTTGACAGCTATGTAACGCCGGAGCCGTGGGCGATGCCAGGCTACGACAGTGACGTGATCATGGCAGCCGGTGCGTTTGTGCAGGGGTCTTCCATCGAGCTGAGTGCGGACGGTCCGATCAAGGAACCATATGCGGTTTATTTTCAGGGCGGTCTTACCTGGCCGCACGCAAAGCTTGGGATCATGATGTCGCTGCAAAAGCTCTATGAGAAAAAACTGGTAAAGCTGCCAAATGATCAGAAGGACTAATTAGTCGGAGAATCCAATGCAGACATGGTAACCGGATAATTGCTTCGCGGGAAGAAAGGTCCGATATACCTGATGCAAAGCGGATGCGGGAAACATAGCAGAAAGGAGAGCGGGGCATGACTAAAACTATCATTGTGATCGGCGCTGGTGCTGCCGGACTTATGGCTGCCATATCCGCTGCGCGATCCGGCGCCAATGTGACGATTCTGGAAGCGCAGGAAAAACCTGGCAGAAAGCTGCTGGTCACAGGAAACGGCCGCTGCAATCTGACGAATCAGTCACAGGCTCTCGCCGGAGTGTATCACGGTACCGGTGCTGTGCTTGCTTCCAGACTGCTCAGGGAATTCGACGCGGATGCTACACTGGCTTTTTTTCATGATCTGGGACTGCTCACACAGGAGAAAAACGGCTGCATCTATCCTTATACCGCGCAGGCAGGTTCTGTGCTGGAAGTTCTGCTTAGTGAATGTAGGCGTCTGAAGGTGAAGCTGAAATTTTCTCAGGAGATTATAAAAATTGAACTGCATACAAAACACACTCCTTATTCTGTGGTCACTCCCACCTGGAGCTATCCGGCGGACGCAGTCATTCTCGCCTGTGGCTCTAAGGCGGCGCCTTCTACCGGAGCATCCGATAAAGGTTATCTGCTCGCGCAAAGGCTTGGGCACACTGTCATTGCTCCCCGACCGGCGCTTGTGCCGCTCACATGCCATGCGCCGTTTTTAAACCGCCTTGCCGGTGTGCGATGTCGGGCAAGCGTGGCATTGCTTCACCCGGATTCTCCAAATTCTCCTGATGTGCGAATGGGCCATCATACGAAACACGCATCCTCCCTGCATTGTCAGAAAATCGCGGAAGATACCGGGGAACTGCAGTGGACGACCTATGGTGTATCTGGCATTGTCATTTTTCAATTATCCCGGTTTTTTGATCCGGAAAAATACGGAGATGATTATATTTTGAGTATTGATCTTCTCCCGGATTATAAAAGCGATCAGATAGAGACATTGCTTATTAAACGTGCCGCTGAGCTTGCAAAGGAGCCGGTCTCTGTTCTGCTGCGAGGATTTATAAATGAAAAACTGATACCTGTTATACTGGGAAAAACAGGACAGTTTCCAAAGACCTGCAACGATCTGGATGTAAAAACCATCGCAGCTATCTGCCATTTGATGAAAGATTTTCGTCTTCCTGTTTCCGGCACCAGAGCATTTGATCAGGCTCAGATCTGCGCCGGAGGAATCGATTGCCATGAAATCTCGGATACTCTGGAGTCACGCCTGCACAGCGGTCTCTATTTTGCGGGGGAAATGCTGGATGTGGATGGCCCCTGCGGAGGCTATAACCTGCAGTGGGCATGGACCAGCGGCTATCTTGCAGGAAAATCTGCCGCGCAGACCTGGCCCGGAACAGAAATACGGAACCGATAGAAATGAATCATAAGCGAAAAAGGATTTGCAGGGGAGAGTGAGCGCATGAGCAATAAAGAAAAAATTGAAAGCATCATCCTTCAGTATCCGATCTGTGAATACTATTTCGGTACAGAAAAAGAACTGATTTTTTCTGACAAAGTCTGGTATATCTGCGAGCAGGACTGCGAACGGTATGGTCATTCCTGGGCCTGCCCGCCGTATTGCGGACAGATCGAAGAACTGATGCGCAAATGCCGTGAGTATTCGTCTTTCTGTCTTTTTTCTACTGTTACAGAGACGGAAAATGCCTGGGACAAAAAAGCAAATCTGAAAGTAAAGCGTTATCATGAGGAAATCACAAAAAAAATTCGTGATGAACTGAAAAACGAATTGCCGGATTTTTATTGCCTGTCTACCGGCTGTACGGAATGTGAAGAATGCGCCTGCCCGGATGAACCGTGCAGACATCCGGAAGGCAGGCTTTCATCCTTGGAGAGCCATGGCATTCTGGTCATGCAGACGGTAGAAGAAACGGGATTGACGTTCAACTACGGCGGAGATACCATCGTGTATTTCAGCATGATCCTGTTCAATGACAGAACTTCGGATGAGACAGGAAACGGCCGCAATTTCGCCGGCTGAGAATCGCAGACAGTATTTGGAAAAAGGGGATACGATAATTATGGTAGTCAGAATCAGCGAGGTAAAGCTCAGAATTGAGCACAGTGAAAAAGATCTGGAAAAGGAATTGTGCCGGATCCTTCGTATTCACAGGATTGTATCTGCAAACATCGCTTCCGAAGCCTGTAATGAGAACGTCCCTTCTTATGAAATCATTCGCCGATCGCTTGATGCGCGCAAAAAACCCGACCTGTTCTTTGTCTATACAGTGGATGTCCGGCTTGAAAATCCGCAGATATTTGTAAAAAAGCTGCGGAACCGCCATGTGACGCTGATGGAGCCCAAAAAATACCGGTTCCCGGTTTCCCGGGTCAACTCCACCAGCCGACCGGTCATAACAGGCAGCGGCCCAGCCGGTCTGTTTTGCGCCCTGATGCTTGCCAGAGCAGGGCTTTGCCCGATCGTACTGGAGCGGGGAGAAGAGGTAGAAAAGCGAACGAAGACTGTCCGGGAGTGCTGGGAAAAAGGAGTGCTGGAGTCGTGGGCAAATGGCCAGTTCGGGGCGGGCGG
>JAJBVF010000010.1 GCA_020859965.1 Clostridiales bacterium | reverse complement strand
GATTGGGAGACTTCACAAATTAACAGCGGAATCATTCCAATTTTGAGAAAAAATGACGGGATTTGGAATTGATACAGAAAAAGAAATACGTTAAATTGATGTTACATGGAACAGATGAAACAGAGTTCTAAAAGAAAAGGAGAAAACGATTATGAAGAAAAAACTTGCAGTTGTATTAGCTGCCGGCCTGGCGCTTTCATCAACCGGGACTGCATTGGCAGAAGAAAGCACCTCTGCAGCAACGTATGAGGGATCGGTAATGAATGTTGGGGTAACTTCGAGTACCGCTTCCTGGAATCCGTTTACCGGTACCGGTTCAAGTACTGCTGTTGGACAGGCTGCAACTATGATTTACGAGACCCTGATGGATCTGAGCATGAATCCGGTTCTCGCTTATGACTATGAGAAGATTGATGATACAACGTATGATTTTTACATCTGGGATAATATCACCGATTCTCAGGGGAATGCGATCACCGCATCAGATGTGGTATTTTCCTATGAGCAGGCAATCGCCGGAGGAAACGCACACGGAATTTCCATCATCGATACTGTGACAGCAGTAGATGATTACACAGTTGAATTTACATTTGCTCATGAGCCGTATATCGGCGACCTGGAGTCTGTTGCAGGTCAGGTAGCGATTATTAGCCAGGCTGCTTATGAAGCAAGCGAAGACAGCATGGCTACAGAACCGATCGGTACAGGCCCATATACTCTGACAGAGTGGGTGCCGGATTCGATCACTACTGTTACCGTGAGAGATGACTATTGGGCTTCTGAGGATCAGGTAGGCTCTGATATGATGAAATCAAATATCGAAACCGTGAATTTCGTTGTGATCTCCGAAGCGTCCCAGTCAACGATCGCTCTGGAAAACGGGACTATTGATTATTCCGCAAATATTACTACCGCAGATCTTACGTTCTTTGAAGAAGGCGGGACGGACTCAGAAAATTACTATGTAGAGCAGCTGGCACAGGGACTTACAACTGTATTGCTTGCAAATATGAGTGAAGACAGTATCCTTGGAGATAATCAGGCTCTGCGTGAAGCAATCTTTTATGCGATTGATGTTCCTTCTCTGATCGTAGGTGCGTCCAGCGGCAATGGAATTATCACTTATGACGCGAGCAACGCTTCTCTGACTGATTACAACACCGCATGGAATGATGAGGACAACTACTATCATTACAACGTAGAGACCGCACAGGAAAAGCTTGCTGAGGCTGGATATTCATCTGGAGATGTTTCTCTGACACTGTTCTGTGAGTCTGGTGATGAATATACGAATATGGCGACGCTGATCCAGGCATTCCTGGCAAGCATCGGAATTAACGTCGAGATCGAAGCATATGACAGCGCAATGCTGAATGAGTATGCTGCAGACAGTACACAGTGGGATCTGATCCTTTCTCTGACCGGTTCTGAAGACTATATTGTAAACAGCTGGGCACATCTGTTTGACCCGGAGAACTACAGCAATGGTATGTCTATCAACTTTATTGATGATCAGGAAATGTTTGATCTTCTGAACCTCTGCAAGACCTATGATGGACACACTGAGGAAAATCTGAATGCGTTCCATGAATATATTACAGGAAATGCTGTGGCAATGGGACTTTACAATTCCTATACGAATTCTGTTGTAAACAGGAAATATGAGCTGTCCTATACACAGCAGATGTCGATCATTCCGCAGGCTACGGTTATTGTGGAGTAAAAGACAGACTACAGAAATAATGGGGCTGGCAACGGCCCCATTTTACATACGAAGTAAGAAGGAGTAAGTGGATGGGCAGATATATAATCAAAAGACTGGTGATGACCCTTGCGGTAATTTTGATCGCCGCCTGGTTGATATTCACGATTATGTATTTTGTTCCAGGCGACCCGGCAAGAATAATGCTTGGCTCCAACGCGACCTATGAGGAGATTCTGGCGAAAAGAGAGCAGCTTGGACTCACGGGATCTTATATATCGCGCCTGGCAAAATATATGTACAATTGTTTTATAAGACTGGATTTCGGTACATCCTGGACCTATGAGACTCCGGTATTTGACCAGCTGATTTCCAGACTTCCGTATACGCTGATCGTTACGGTATCCCAGATGATCTTCAGCCTGATCATCGGTGTACCGCTTGGAATCTACGCGGCGCTTCATCAGAACCGGTGGGGAGATAAGCTAGTAACAGTATTTTCCATGCTTGGATTCTCAATCCCTGGATTCTGGCTCAGCCTGGAAATGATCATCCTGTTCTCTCTGCGCCTGGGATGGCTTCCCGCATATGGTACCGGCGGCATACAGTACTATATCCTTCCGGTGATCGGCATGTCACTGGGAACTCTCTGCCAGAATGCAAGACAGACGCGGTCGTCTGTCCTGGAGGTTATGAGAGCGGACTATGTTACGACAGCCAGGGCGAAAGGGCTTTCCTCGAACAAAGTCACTCTGAAGCATATTATGCCAAATGCCATGCTGCCGATCATCACAATGGTCGGAGGCAGTCTTGGCGGTCTGATCGCCGGATCGGCGATTACTGAGCAGACATTTTCAATCCCTGGGATCGGCCTGTATATGCTGACTGCAATGAATAACCGGGATTATCCGGTAGTAGAGGCGATCACCATATTGCTGGCTGCGATTACTTCCATCTGTATGCTTTTGACAGATCTTTGCTATGCTGCAATCGATCCGAGAATTAAAGCGCAGTATGTTCAGGGAGGAAGTAAAAAGGTGAGGAGGCGGAAAAAGAATGGCTGAGGCTACGAAGCAGTTAAAACAAAACGGATTTAACAGTGCCGGAGCAAAAAGTAAAAAGAAAAGAAACGGAACGGGCAGCCAGGTGATCCGCCGCCTGAGAAAAAACAGGCTTGCCATGTTTGGACTGATCATTCTCGCTATTATTGTGTTCATTTGTGTGTTTGCTCCGATTACGGCTCCGTATGGACCGAACGATTATGATCTGCTGATGATCTATGCAACTCCCTGCCTGAAGCATCCGTTTGGAACCGATGCCTTAGGCCGCGATATTCTGAGCCGTTTGATTTACGGCGGCAGATATTCACTTGCACTTGGCTTATGCGGAGCAGGATTTGGTATGATCTGCGGATGTGTTCTTGGATGTCTGGCCGGATATTTTGGCGGCATATGTGATAACCTGATCATGAGAGCCTGCGACGTTCTCTCTGCAATTCCGGGTCAGCTGCTTTCTATCGTTATTTCCTGTGTGCTGGGAGGCGGATTCTTCAATACAGTGCTGGCTCTTTGCATTGGCGGAATACCTGGTAAGGTGCGGCTTCTGCGTGCACAGATCCTGAGCGTAAGAAATGTGGAGTATATAGAAGCGGCTCAATCTTATAATTGCAGCTCCGCGAAGACAATGTTCCAGCATATTCTTCCGAATACCTACGCGCCATTGCTGGTAAATCTGACCATGGAAATCGGCGGAACGATCATGGCAGCAGCAGGACTGAGTTTTATAGGACTTGGTGTACAGCCGCCGACTCCTGAGTGGGGCGCTATGCTTTCAGCCGGGAGAGATTATATCCGGCAGTATCCGCATCTGATAGTGTTTCCGGGTATCGTTATCATGGTAACCGTCTACGCGATCAATCTGTTTGGAGATGGACTCAGAGACGCGCTTGATCCGAAGATGAAACACTAAAGGAGAGAAGAGCATGAAGAATCAGGAAAAAGAATTTTTATCAGTAAAAGATTTAGTTGTGGAATATACTTCTGAAAATACTGTGATCCATGCGGTAAACGGTGTTTCCTTTTCCCTTGAAAAAGGACATGTGTTGGGACTGGTAGGAGAGACGGGTGCCGGAAAGACAACGATTGCGAAATCGATTCTGCGTGTACTTCCCGATATGTCGGCGAGAATCGTTGGCGGTGAGATCTGGCTGGATTCAGAAGAACTGTTGTCAAAACCTGAAAAAGAAATGGAAAAAATCCGTGGGAAAAAGATATCCATGATCTTTCAGGATCCGATGACGGCTCTGAATCCGACGCAGACCATTGGCGCTCAGATCGCGGAGGTAGTCAGCATACATAATAAGGTCTCGAAAGCGGAGGCTCAGAATAGAGCGATGGAAATGCTGGAAATGGTGGGAATCAAGGCGGATCGGTACCAGGATTATCCGTTCCAGCTTTCCGGCGGTATGAAACAGCGTGTAGTGATCGCAATCGCACTGGCCTGTGATCCGGCGCTGCTTCTGGCAGATGAGCCTACAACGGCACTGGATGTAACGATTCAGGCACAGGTGCTTGACATGATTCGGGAGCTGAAAAGAAAACTGGGAACATCACTGATACTGATCACCCATGATCTTGGCGTTGTAGGAGAGATGTGCGACGAGGTAGCTGTGGTGTATGCAGGAGAGATCATAGAAAGCGGGACAAAGTGGGATATCTTTGATCATCCATCCCATCCGTATACTGTAGGCCTGTTCCGGGCCCTTCCGGATATTTCGAAAAAGACGGACAGACTGAACCCGATCGATGGACTTCCGCCGGATCCGTCTGCGCTCCCGGAGGGGTGCAGTTTTCATCCGAGGTGCCCTTATGCGAATGAAAACTGCAGACAGGGTGAGATCCCAATGGT
>JAJBVF010000302.1 GCA_020859965.1 Clostridiales bacterium | reverse complement strand
ACGGTGAGACATGGAATACTCGCTTTTGGGAAGAGGAGAGAGGTTATGAAAGTACTTGTCGTGAGTGATACGCACGGATATGATTCCAACCTGAGACGGGTGCTCAGTGAAATCGGCCAGCCGGACTGCATGGTTCATCTGGGTGATTCAGAAAGCACGGAAGAATACCTGCAGAGCATTGCAAACTGCCCGGTCTATATGGTATCCGGGAACTGTGATTATTTTACAAGGTATCCGATCGCACGGATAGAGGATCTGGGCGGCTGCCGCGCTTTTCTGACCCATGGACATTACTATTATGTGTCGGTCGGAGTCCGGGATCTTGCGGAAGAAGCCAGAGCAAATAATTGCAGCATAGCAATGTTTGGCCATACGCATCGTCCGTTCATCGATGAGAGCGATCCGGACCTTACGATCCTGAATCCGGGCAGTCTGTCCTTCCCACGTCAGGAAGGGCGGCGGCCGAGCTATATTCTGATGGAAGCCGTGCCGGGACATAAGCCGTCTTTTTCCTTGCATTATCTGGAAAAAAACTGAATGTGGGATATCAGAAAAAGCTTGACTTCATATACTGTATGTGCTACACTAAACGGGCGTATGGAAGAAGGCTTTTTTTTTATGCCTGAAAATGCATTAAGATGCGCACAGCTGCCGGCGGGGTACAGATGCTCAGACCGGAGTTGATGCGCATGGAAATGACACACTGTTATTTCTGAAAAAGATATGGAAGTGAGGTGGAAGGTTGTGCGTGTACGTATCACATTGGCATGTACGGAGTGTAAGCAGCGAAATTACAACATGACAAAGGATAAGAAGACTCATCCGGACCGTATGGAGACGAAGAAATACTGTCGTTTCTGCAGGTCGCACACGCTGCATAAGGAAACAAAATAATCGATAGAATTGTGCAAAGGAAGTGAAGGTTATGGCAAAAGCAGAGAAAACCGAAAAAAGTTCGAAGATTAAGAACTGGTTCAACGGTCTGAAAGCTGAATTTAAGAAGATCATCTGGCCGGATCGAACCACGCTGGCGAAGCAGACCGGCGCCGTTATTGCCGTTTCTATCGTACTTGGAATGATCATAGCGATGCTGGATTTCATTTTCCAGTATGGCGTAGACATTCTGGTGAACATTAGTTTCTAAGTGAAGTAAGGGCGAAGGGTGATTGTATGGCAGAGGCGAACTGGTATGTAGTTCATACTTATTCCGGGTATGAAAATAAAGTAAAAGCCAACATTGAGAAGACGATCGAGAACCGTCATCTGGAAGAACAGATTCTGGAGGTACGTGTTCCACTTCAGGATGTTGTGGAAATGAAAAACGGCGTCCAGAGGACTGTACAGAAGAAGATGTTCCCGGGCTATGTGCTCCTCAATATGGTGATGAATGATGATACCTGGTATGTCGTGAGAAATACGAGAGGCGTGACGGGCTTTGTCGGCCCGGGGTCCAAGCCAGTCCCGCTGACAGATGCAGAGATGTTCAATCTCGGGATCCAGGCGAACAATATCACAGTGGATTTCGAAGAGGGAGACACGGTGACTGTCATCGGCGGAGTCTGGAAGGATACGGTTGGAGTGATCCAGTCGATGAACCAGGCGAAGCAGAGCGTTACAATCAATGTCGAGTTATTTGGCCGTGAGACACCGGTCGAGATCAGTTTTGCAGAGATTCGAAAAATGTAAAAAGAATTGCGGCATCAGCCGCGGCAGTGGGAGGGAAACGGTGAGCTGAGTATGACAGATCAGGAGGCTGTTCCTGAGATGGCTGCACAGCCTGCGTCTTTGGTTCATTCTGTGAATCAGGACAATAACTCCCGACAATACCACATAGGAGGTTCCTGACATGGCAAAGAAAGTTACAGGTTATATTAAATTACAGATTCCTGCTGGCAAAGCGACACCGGCTCCGCCTGTTGGTCCTGCACTTGGACAGCATGGTGTGAATATTGTCCAGTTTACTAAGGAGTTCAATGCGAGAACTGCGGACAAGGGAGATCTGATCATCCCGGTAGTTATCACAGTTTATGCGGACAGAAGCTTCAGTTTTGTTACAAAGACTCCGCCTGCAGCAGTTCTTCTTAAGAAGGCATGCAACATTAAGTCTGGTTCCGGAGTTCCGAACAAGACCAAGGTTGCTTCTATTTCGAAAGACAAGATCCGTGAGATCGCTGAGATGAAGATGCCGGATCTGAATGCAGGCAGCGTGGAAGCAGCTATGAGCATGATCGCGGGTACAGCCCGCAGCATGGGCATCACAGTAGAAGACTAAGCCGGCAATGAAAATACTGCGCAGGCCGGAACATTCAGGGACGACAGCCTTGCGCATGGAAGCATTGTCAGTCGTCATCAATCTGATGATACGGATTGATGACACAAAGTGGGAGGGCATTCCCCGCAAATACCACCAGGAGGTTATTTAATATGAAAAGAGGAAAAAGATATAAAGAGGCTGTTAAGGCGATTGACCGTACAGCACTCTATGATGTAAACGATGCGATTGCTCTGGCAAAGAAATCTGCTGTAGCTAAATTTGATGAGACGATAGAGGTTCATATCCGCACCGGATGCGATGGACGTCATGCGGATCAGCAGATCCGTGGCGCTGTTGTACTTCCTCATGGTACCGGCAAGAAGGTTCGTGTGCTTGTGTTTGCAAAGAACGCAAAGGCAGACGAAGCGATTGCGGCTGGCGCTGAATACGTTGGCGCGGAGGAACTGGTTCCGAAGATTCAGAATGAAGGATGGCTCGACTTCGATGTTGTAGTAGCTACTCCGGACATGATGGGGGTGGTTGGACGTCTCGGACGTGTACTTGGACCGAAAGGCCTGATGCCGAACCCGAAAGCAGGCACAGTGACGATGGATGTGACGAAAGCAATCAACGATATCAAAGCTGGTAAGATTGAATACAGACTCGACAAGACTAATATTATCCATGTGCCAATTGGAAAGGCTTCTTTTACAGAGGAGCAGTTAACGGACAACTTCCAGACGCTTATTGATGCCATTATTAAGGCAAGACCGTCAGCACTGAAAGGTCAGTTCTTAAGGAGTGTTACGATCGCTCCGACAATGGGACCTGGCATTAAGCTGAATACGGCAAAGTTCGTATAAATGGTATCCGAACTCCCGGGACATCGTTCCGGGAGTTTTTTTATGGGAATAAAAAAACAGATTGACAAGGGAAAAAATGTGTAGTATATTACTGAAGATAACTGCCGAAGACAGCAGGTGCCATCTGGCATAATAGTTTGAAAGCCAATGGGGATTTCGATGATCAGATTATGATTACTGTCTCATCGAGATACGGTATGGATTTTCGAAGCAGCCTGCCGAGGAGTATGATTCTATCGAAGAATTAGGTGCTCTCTGTCTGACAGAGAGCTTTTTTGTGATTTAAGGGATGGCTTCCGGCCTTACCTATATCTCAAAAACCCTCCTATCCTTTATTATACGGCGGTTTGAGGGAGCATAGCCTGCGTTGATCAGGAGAAATCCGTATCAGTCCGGCAGATTACTCTCAAAAATCTATAAGGAGGTATAGACCATGGCAAAGGTGGAACTTAAGAAACCGATTGTGGATGAGATCGCAGAGAATATCAAAGATGCAGAGTCTGTTATTCTTGTACATTACAGCGGTATTACCGTTGAAGCAGATACTCAGCTGCGTAAGGAAATGCGCGAGGCAGGTATCACGTATAAAGTATACAAGAATACGATGATGAATTTTGCGTTTAAGGATACTGACTGCGAGCCGCTTTCACAGCATCTGGAAGGACCGAATGCTCTTGCAATCTCAAAGACGGACGCAACAGCGCCGGCCCGAATCATTTCCGGATATGCGAAGAAGGCTCCTACAATGAAGATGCTTGCCGGTGTCGTAGAAGGCAATTACTATGACGAGAAGGGCGTTGCTGCTCTGGCTGCGATCCCGTCCCGTGATGAATTGCTTGGCAAGCTGCTTGGCAGCATCCAGTCGCCTGTTACGAATCTGGCACGTGTGCTTAATCAGATTGCTGAAGCGAAAGCTGAATAAGATTCAAGTGATTCAGATTTTATCCGAACACCAGTGAAATCAGAAGAAAGATTATCGAATAACGAAATAAGAAAATCAGGAGGAAAAAGAAATGGCAAAGTTGACAACTGCTGAATTTATTGAAGCAATTAAAGAATTATCAGTTCTTGAACTGAATGAGCTTGTAAAGGCATGCGAGGAAGAGTTTGGCGTATCTGCAGCAGCAGGTGTTGTGGTAGCGGCAGCAGGCCCGGCTGAGGAAGCGGAAGAGAAGACAGAGTTTGATGTAGAGCTGACAGAAGTTGGTGCATCGAAGGTTAAGGTTATCAAGGTTGTTCGTGAGGCAACTGGTCTTGGCCTGAAGGAAGCAAAGGACGTTGTAGACAGCGCTCCGAAGGTGATCAAGGAGGCTGTATCCAAGGCAGAAGCTGAAGAACTCAAGACTAAGCTTGAGGCTGAAGGCGCAAAGGTTACAATCAAATAATCTGTCTGAGACGATTATTGCCAGGAAACGGGGACTCTTGAAAGGAGCCCCGTTTTTTACTTTAGTGCGCCTGGCGGCGCACGTTTCTAACCGGTGCAAGTCCGGAATCCGCC
>JAJBVF010000078.1 GCA_020859965.1 Clostridiales bacterium | reverse complement strand
GCATTATATGTTGGTATTCTTGGAAAAGAGGCAAGAGCGCGGGCCTATAAACTTGTGCATGATCTTCGACAGAAAGGCCTGATCGTTGAGACTGATTACATGGACCGCAGCGTAAAAGCTCAGATGAAATATGCAAACAAGCTTGGCGCTTTAAAAACAGTCATTATCGGATCTCAGGAATTGGAGAATAATAAAGCCAGGATTAAAGATATGGCAACGGGGGAACAGACGGAGATTGAACTGGACCGGATCGCAGAATGCTTTTATAGTGAATTAAAATAATAATTTTCTGCTACTCTGCAGGCGCTACTTCCTGCGCGGCATCGTCATCTGATGTGAAGGTTTCGATTGCTGCATTCACATCTCCCATCAGAGCATTTATAAAGTCGGAATTGAAATACACTTCCCAGGTATAACCATTATTTGAGAAATCGAGAGTTATGTCTGTGGAAGTGGTTTCTTTGTTTTCCTGAAGAGCTTCCAGAAGCATCCGGGAGGTCTCGTTGGAAAAAACAACGTCATTATCACGAATCGACTGCGTAGTTTCTGCGTACTCTAACAGTGCGTCTTTATAGACATCAAGCACGTTTGTCAGATCGATACTGGTGACGCGGATAACGGCTTCCGCCGCGTCCTGATCTTCTGTACAGCGGAGAATCTCATAATCAAAAGAGTCAGTCAGCTGCCGGATATATTCCTCATCAATCAAAGAGTAATATTCTGTATTGTAGGTGGCAAAGACATCTTCAACTTCCAGATAATCCATCCATTGGTCAGCATTCAGATCTTTCAGAGCGTCGAGGTGTATAGTCAGGACTTCGGCGGCAGAAAGAATATAGGGATCATTCATATAGGAAATAAATCCGCTGACCAGTTCATCCTCCAACTCACTGTCCGACAGGATTGTCCATACATTGTTCTCTTTTTGCAAGTGAAAATAAGCGGTAGTTACTACTGTTTCATATGTATTGGCAGCGAGGGTATCCCGAAGGAGACAGTAGTAATCATTGGTGGTAGAAGTATTGTCATCCTCTGGATATATCGCAACAGAATCCTTCAGAATTTCAATGCAGAGATCACGTGCTAATTCATTGGTGTCGAGGTTCGAAATCTGTACGGTAACCGTAGCCTCGTCTCCGGATATTTCTTCATTATGAATATTGTATGTAAAGTTCTCAAAAAACAGATCAACAGCCTCCGCAGCGTCGGCTCCGATCTCACCGGATGCCAGATTAGAATTCATCAGGTTTTCGTAAGAGACAAAGGAAGCAATTGTGCTTTCATCGAGCTTGCGAATCAATTCCAGCTCCTGTGCAACGGCCTGAGAGGGGCGTTCCATTTGCTGCTTATTCCACAGACAAAGAAGACTGACGGCAAAGATCTGTACAGCCATAATGGCAGGAATACCGATGGTAAAGCGAAGCTTTCTGGTCTTGTGATGAAACAGGTACATACCAACGAAGATGCCAATGCTTCCGAAAAGACCAGCGATAATGAAAATCGTACGCTCCGGGATGCGCCATCTCTGCCGTCTGGCTCTCAGCTTGTCTATACCCATAAGAAGAAATCCCACGAGGTTTATGATAATAATATATGCAATTAAAAATGTCTTCATTTCTACCTCCGACAATAAGTGCATTAACATAAAAGATTTTACACGAAACAATACCAGATGTCAAATGCTACTTTTGAAAATATGTCGGAACAAATCATATTTGACATAATTCGATTTTTTCTGAACGAGTAGGAGGTGCTTGTCGGGTGCGGCTTCAGCCGCAAAACTCCTTTCCTGGCTCTGCGCATAAAAAATACCGGACACCCATATAACAGGTATCCGGTATTGATTCGTGCGGAAGATGGGACTTGAACCCACACGTTCGCAATGAACACAAGATCCTTAGTCTTGCTCGTCTGCCAGTTCCGACACTTCCGCGAACAAAAAGCATTATAGCAAAACATACCGGATAAGTCAATAAGAAATTTAAAAAAATATTTCGGAAAGTTTTTCAAAAACCTATTGACAAACGGGAATCAGCGTATTATAGTAGCAACGTAAAGTATTAGCACTCAAACTCCTAGAGTGCTAACAATTAAAAATGAAAAAGGGGGAGTTCAGATGCAGCTTGATGACAGGAAATGGACGATCTTAAAAGCGATCATCAAGACTTACCTGGAGACGGGCGAGCCGGTCGGTTCCCGTACCATTTCGAAATATGCTGACCTGAATCTGAGTTCCGCCACGATACGCAATGAGATGTCTGATCTGGAGGATATGGGACTGATTCTTCAGCCGCACACCTCGGCGGGTCGGATTCCTTCGGATGCGGGATATCGCCTGTATGTAGACCGCATGATGGAGGAGAAGGAGCGCGAGGTCACGGAGATGAAGGATCTCGTCATACAGAGGCAGGATAAGATGGAGCATCTGCTTCGGCAGATGGCCCAGATTCTGGCGGCGAATACAAATTACGCGGCCATGATTTCTACCCCTCAGATCCATCGCACGAAATTGAAATTTATTCAGCTTTCGATTGTTTCAGAATCTCAGATCCTGGCGACGGTCGTGACAGAGGGCAATGTGGTCAGGAATAAAATCCTTCAGATGGAGCATGATCTTGATCAGAAGACGATCCTTGAGCTGAACATTCTTCTGAACAGTGCGTTAAACGGACTGACTCTGGAACAGATCAATCTCGCTACGATCTCAAAATTAAAGGAGCAGGCCGGATCCCACAGTGAGGTGGTAAACCGTGTGCTGGATGCGGTCGCGGAGGCGATTCAGGCAGACAATGATGTAGAGATTTATACCAGCGGTGCGACAAACATTTTCCGTTATCCGGAGCTGAGCACCAGCGAGAAGGCAAGCGAGCTGATCAATGTCTTTGAGGACAAGAGGAATCTGGCGGGACTGATCACATCGGATGATCAGGAACAGGAGACCGGAATTCAGGTATACATTGGTCAGGAGACATCGATGCAGTCGATGAAAGACTGCAGTGTGGTGACGGCGACTTACGAGCTGGGAGACGGCGTGTACGGACGGATCGGTGTGATTGGCCCGAAGCGTATGGATTATGATAAGGTAGTCAGTACGCTGAAGACGCTGACAGCACAGCTGGATCAGCTTTTTGAAAAAGACAAAAATAAAGACAGTAATAAGGAAAAGCAGTAGAAAGGTGGAGAAGCCAGTGGAAGATATCAGGGACGAAGAAGTTCAGGATGACGCTGCTGTCGGAACAGAGGCAAAGGAAGAAGTCTCCAGAGAAGAGACATCAGCGGAAACAGCAGAGACAAAGACACAGGCTGGTGAGGCGGATAATTCCGCTGCTTCCGGCGAGTCTGATCAGAAGGAACCTGCTGCGCAGGAAACCGAGAAGAAAGGATTTTTTGGCAAAAAGAAAAAGGATAAAAAGGATCAGCAGATTGAAGAACTGACAGATCGTGTACAGCGCCAGATGGCGGAGTTTGACAACTTCCGCAAGCGTTCAGAGAAGGAAAAAGCTTCCATGTTTGAAGTCGGGGCGAAGAGTGTTCTCGAAAAGATCCTTCCGACGGTGGACAATTTTGAGCGCGGGTTTGCCGGACTGGATGAGGCGCAGAAGGATGACGCGTTCGTTCAGGGCATGGAAAAGGTTTACCGCCAGCTGCTGACATCACTGGAAGGGATAGGCGTGAAGCCAATCGAAGCGGTAGGTCAGCCTTTTGATCCGAATTTTCATAATGCGGTGATGCATGTAGAGGATGAGGAAGCAGGAGAAAACATTGTTGTAGAAGAGTTTCAGAAGGGCTATCTGTATCGCGATAGCGTGATTCGTCACAGTATGGTCAAGGTGGCAAACTGAAAACGCGGCATGGATTTTTTGATTTACTACCGCGGCTGATGCGACAGGAAACGAAAGGATTCGCTTCCTGATCTGATAAATAGTTTAACAGAAACAATTATCCTACAGGATACAGAAAAACAGGAGGTATTATTATGAGTAAAATTATTGGTATTGATCTGGGTACTACAAATAGCTGTGTAGCAGTTATGGAAGGCGGCAAGCCGGTAGTAATTACAAATACAGAGGGAGCAAGGACGACACCGTCTATCGTGGCATTTACAAAGAGCGGAGAGAGACTGGTCGGCGAGCCGGCAAAGCGCCAGGCAGTTACAAATGCAGATCACACAGTTTCCTCGATCAAGAGACACATGGGCAGCGATTACCGTGTGAATATTGACAGCAAGAAGTATTCTCCGCAGGAGATTTCCGCGATGATACTTCAGAAGCTGAAGGCGGATGCGGAGAATTATCTGGGCGAGAAGGTGACGGAAGCAGTTATCACCGTACCGGCTTATTTCAACGACGCACAGCGTCAGGCGACAAAGGATGCCGGTAAGATCGCCGGACTGGATGTAAAACGTATCATCAACGAGCCGACAGCGGCAGCACTTGCTTACGGTCTGGACAATGAAAATGAGCAGAAGATCATGGTATACGATCTTGGCGGCGGCACATTTGATGTATCGATCATTGAGATCGGCGAGGGCTTCATCGAAGTACTGGCTACCAACGGCAACAACCGTCTCGGAGGTGATGACTTCTATAAGAAGGTTGTCGACTATATGATCGCAGA